>JAEEHY010000162.1 GCA_016281085.1 Lachnospiraceae bacterium | reverse complement strand
TGACAAAGCGGAAGCAATGAAGTGCTGAAGAGGATGAACCGTAGATATGACGTTGATGAGTACTATGAAAAGGTACAGCTAATAAGAAAGTATTTTGAACACCCGGCAATAACAACAGATGTTATCGTTGGCTTTCCGGGCGAAACTGAGGAAGAATTTGATGAAACGCGAAGCTTCCTTGATAAGGTTAACTTCTATGAGACTCATGTATTTGCCTATTCGAGGCGCAGGGGTACAGCGGCTGACAGGATGCCCGGACAGCTTACACAGAAGCAGAAGAGTGTAAGATCGGCAATTCTCATGGAGGATTCGTCAAAAAGAGCAAAAATCTTCCGTGAATATTATAAAGACAGTCCGGCAGAGGTCCTTATTGAGGAAGAAGCTGTTGTTGAGGGAACGCCCTATCTGGTAGGATACAATAAGGAGTATGTCCGATTTGCGGTTGATAAGAGTGATGATGATGCAAAAGACATGACAGGATCAATAATCTCCTGCAGGGCCCTTGATTTCATCGGTGACGAACTGCTGCATGCCGTGCCCGAAGGATTGTGATCCTGCGGTGATCTCATGCGGACTTGTAAGCTGAAATACCTGAAAATAGTGCGGTGTTGTATTTTTGGGCCAATTAGGGTAAAATATTATAGATTCTAATATAGAAAAAAGAAAACAGGAGACAGAGAAATGCAGGATTTGGGAAGTACACAACATTTCAGCGTTCAGGTTGAACCGGAAACAGGAGTAAAGGTGGTGCTGTCATCAGTATATGAGGCACTTAATGAGAAAGGTTACAACCCGGTAAATCAGATTGTGGGCTACATCATGTCCGGTGATCCCACTTATATTACCAGTCACAACAATGCAAGAAGCCTTATCATGAAGGTGGAGCGTGATGAACTGGTTGAGGAGTTACTGACACAGTATATCAAGAACAACGGCTGGGCTTAATATATGAGAATACTCGGCCTTGATTACGGGAGCAAAACTGTGGGGGTTGCTGTAAGCGATCCTCTGCTTCTTACTGCTCAGGGATTGGAAATAATAAGGCGCGAGCATGAGAATAAGCTGAGAAAGACCTACGCCAGGATAGAAGAAATATGCAGGGAATACGGCGTGGAGAAGATAGTGCTCGGTTATCCCAAGAACATGGATGATACCGAAGGGTTCAGGTGCGAAAAGACAAGAGAGTTTAAGGAAGTGCTTGAACGACGCACGGGACTGCCTGTGATACTTGAGGACGAGAGGCTTACCACGGTTGAAGCCTATGAGATCATGAAGGAGAGCGGCATACGCAGGGAGAACCGTAAGGATTATGTGGATGAGATAGCTGCAATGATAATACTTCAGGGTTATCTTGAAGCGAACCGCGAATGAAGCAGGACAGCGGGATCCGAAGGATCCTGATCCCGTAGCGGACAGTTCGGCAGCGTTAAGTAAGAGAAAATATGGAAAATACGAATATAAACAATAAAGATACCGTGAAGCCGGCCGGTAAAGATACGGACAACCGAAAGATCGTGTTTGAGACCGGGGAAGGCACGGCTGAATGGTATATCATAGATGAAACAAGGATAAACGGGTCAAATTACATTCTGGTAGCTGACGCACCGGAGGGGGATGCGGAATGCATGATACTTAAGGATGTGGCACCCGCCGATTCAAAAGAGAGCATTTACGAGGAAATTGAGGATGACAACGAGCTGGATATAGTGGCCGGTATGTTCGAGGATGCTCTTTCGGATACGGAGATCGTGCAGGTTTAATACAGATTTAATTCAATTTATATTTTGTGTTAATACAGGGAGTAAATAATTAGCAGGGACAGAAATACGGAGGAACAGATTTGGCAAAAAAGAAAAACGGCGGTAAAGTGCTTAAGATAATCCCTTTGGGAGGCCTTGGGCAGATAGGTATGAACATTACCGCCTTTGAATACGGTAACAGCATCGTAGTCGTTGACTGCGGACTGGCTTTTCCCGAGGATGATATGCTGGGTATAGACCTGGTCATACCCGATATTACATATTTAATGGATAATGCGGATAAGGTCGAAGGCTTTGTCATAACACACGGACACGAGGATCATATCGGCGCACTGCCGTATGTTTTGAAACAGCTCAACGTACCGGTATATGCCACCAAGCTCACAACCGCACTTATAGAAGGCAAGCTTAAGGAGCACGGGATATCGGAAATAGTCAGTAAGAGAGTGGTATCCGCAGGTGAGACCATCACGCTCGGAGCATTCAAGGTCGAGTTCATAAGGACCAATCACAGTATCGCGGATGCATGTGCACTGGCGATAACATCGCCTGTAGGAACAGTGGTCCATACGGGCGATTTCAAGGTGGATTACACACCGGTATTTGGGGATGCAATAGATTTACAGAGGTTTGCGGAGCTTGGGCGCAAGGGTGTGCTCGCACTTATGTGTGATTCCACCAATGCTGAGAGACCGGGCTTCACCAACTCGGAGAAAACAGTCGGAAAGACCATAGACGCTCTGTTCAGTGAACACGAGGATTCAAGGATAATAGTATCTACCTTCGCCAGTAATGTGGACAGGGTGCAGCAGATAATCAATGCCGCATACAGGCACAATCGCAAGGTAGTGGTCGAAGGAAGGAGCATGGTCAATATAATCCAGACCGCAACGGAACTGGGTTATATCGATGTTCATGAGAATACCCTCATAGATATTGAGGATCTAAAGAATTATCCTGACAGGAAGACGGTTATAATCACGACGGGATCACAGGGTGAGACCATGGCTGCACTGAACAGGATAGCCAACAGTACGCATAAGCTGCTTCAGATAAAACCGGGTGATACGGTAATCTTCTCATCAAACCCTATACCGGGTAACGAGAAAGCGGTGGCAAGGCTCATTAACGAACTGAGTATGAAGGGAGCCGATGTTGTATTTCAGGATGCACATGTTTCCGGACATGCATGTCAGGAGGAGATCAAGCTGATCTACACACTGGTCAAGCCGCAGTATGCCATTCCGGTACATGGCGAGTATAAGCACCTCAAGGCGCAGGCGGCTATAGCACGTGAGCTTGGGATCGCGAAGGAAAACATCATACTTACTTCCGTGGGCAAGGTGATCGCTATAAATAAAAAGGGTGTAAGGATCACGGAAGAAGTACAGACAGGTGCGGTGTTTGTGGACGGTCTCGGAGTCGGAGATGTCGGTAATGTGGTCATCCGTGACAGGCAGGCCCTTGCCGAGGACGGTATACTGATGGCTGTCATGACTCTGGAAAGGGGTACCAACACGGTTGTTGCGGGCCCGGATATAGTAACCAGAGGCTTTATCTATGTCAAGGAATCCGATGATATCATGGAGGAAGCCCGTGATGTGGTTCTCACGGCCATAGACAAGATACAGGTCAGGAACATAACCGACTGGGGAAAGATGAAGAGCATAATCAAGGATGCACTGTCAAGCTATGTATGGAAGAAGATGAAGCGGCGTCCGATGATCATGCCCATAATCATGGAGATAGATAATTGATGGCAAGGGGAATATAAATGAACAACGAAAAGCTTATGGATGCACTTGATGCATTGATCGGGCAGTTAAAGGAGACCGAGGAGTTTATAAAATATAAGGACACCTTCTCCAAAGTTGTTAATGATGAGCATGCAATGGAGTGCATAGCCAGCATCCGTGAACTGAGCATGAGGGTTCAGGATATGAGTGAGGATGAATATGATCGCGAATCCGAGAATATTTCGGCAAGAATGGAGGATCTGTGTGCAGATTCGCGGGTTTCGGATTTCATAACCGCAGAGGTTGAGTTTTCAAGGCTGTATCAATACATTACGGACAGCATTGTGAGTGCGCTGGATTAGAGGGAAAATATGAAAGCAATAGATTTAACCGTCAGTTTTATGGGTACCGTAGTACGCGCTGTGGTATTGATCGTGTGCGCTGTGCTCGTAATAAATATAGGAAAGAAGGCATATGATTTCGGCTTCAGGATATTTACCGAAGGACCGGTGGCCGAGGCACCCGGCAGGGACATCATAATGTCGGTGGATTCGGGCGAAGGCCTGACGGACGTTGCGAAGAAGCTTGAAGAAAAGGGTATAACCGGTGACTGGATGCTGTTCTTCATTCAGGCCAAGCTGTCCGAATACAAGGGAAAGATAGAGCCGGGAACCTACACTCTCAACAATTCGCTGACAACAGATGAGCTGATGGCTATACTTACCAAGGCAGAGATCGAGAGCGAAGATGAGGAAACGGGTGAATACATGCCGGAAGAGCTTCAGGAAGGTCTTAATGAGGTGTATGATGACAATGCACCCGTGGAGTCGGGGTCAGATCTTGTTGAGGGTGATCTTGAAGAGGGTGAAACGCCTTATGAAGGTGAAGACGGCGCAGTAGAGATAGATGACATGACAGATGATTCCGCCGAGCCGGAGATCGATATTGAAACAGGAGAGTAGAGTGATAGAGGATACGCGTGTCGGCGCGTTTATACAGTCGCTTGATGAAGGTAATAAGGGATTTCTGATGGAGCTCGAGAAAAGAGCGACGGATGACAGGATCCCGATAATCAGGCCCCAGGTCCAGAACCTGTTAAGAGTTATAATAGCCGCAAAGAGCCCGAAGAGTATTCTGGAAGTCGGTACGGCAGTGGGTTTTTCTTCAATACTGATGGCAGAATGTTCGGATGAAAACTGTGGGATAACCACAATAGAGAATTATGATAAACGCATTCCGGTTGCAAGAGCCAACATTGAGAAGAGCGGTTTCGGTGACAGGATAACCCTGATTGAAGGAGATGCGGCCGTTGTGCTTAAGGAATTAAGGTCTGAAGGCTTAAGCTATGACCTTATATTCATGGATGCCGCCAAGGGACAGTACCTTAACTTCTATGAGGATGTAATGGCCATGCTGAATGACGGCGGAATGCTGATCTCTGATAACGTGCTTCAGGACGGGGATATAATACAGTCGAGATTTGCGGTCACAAGAAGGAACCGGACGATACATTCAAGAATGAGAGAATACCTGTATATTCTCACACATGATGAGAGGCTTCGTACAACAATCCTTCCGATGGGTGACGGAGTGACCCTGAGTGTAAGGACAGGTCGTATACAGAAATAATATATAACAGACAGGCTTAAATGATAAAAGAGGATTTGATAAGAAACAGAAATCGGAAAAAACCCGAGCTGCTTGTACCTGCAAGCTCCGAGGAAGTATTAAGAACAGCAGTTATTTTTGGCGCTGACGCGGTTTATATAGGCGGAGAGGCCTTCGGACTGCGCGCAAAGGCGAAGAACTTCTCGGGTGAGGAGATGGCGCGGGGGATTGATTTTGCCCACAAACATGGGGTGAAGGTTCATGTTACCGCAAACATTCTGGCTCACAACAGTGATCTTGACGGGGCAAGGAAGTATCTTAAGGAATTGAATGAACTGAAGCCGGATGCTCTGATCATTGCCGATCCCGGAATGTTTATGATCGCCAGGGAGGAGTGTCCGGGGATTGATATCCATATCAGTACGCAGGCTAATAACACCAATTATTTAACCTATGATTTCTGGTATAAACAGGGAGCAAAGAGGGTTGTTTCGGCAAGGGAGCTGTCCCTTGGAGAGATAAGGGAGATAAGGGAGCATATCCCGGAGGATATGGAAATAGAGAGCTTCATTCACGGAGCCATGTGCATTTCCTATTCCGGAAGATGTCTTCTCAGCAGCTTTCTTACGGGAAGGGACGCAAACAGGGGAGCCTGCACTCATCCCTGCCGCTGGAAATATGCGCTGGTGGAGGAGACAAGGCCCGGTGAGTACATGCCGGTGTTCGAGAATGAGAGAGGTACCTATATCTTTAATTCCAAGGACCTGTGCATGATCGAACACATTCCCGAGATGACGGAAGCCGGTATAGACAGCTTCAAGATTGAGGGAAGGATGAAGACAGCCCTGTATGTAGCCACAGTGGCACGAACTTACAGGAAGGCAATAGATGATTACTTCACATCCGAACAGACCTACCGGGATAATATGGACTGGTACAGGCACGAGATAGCACAGTGTACCTACAGGCAGTTCACGACAGGCTTCTATTTCGGCAAACCCGATGAAACGGCACAGATCTATGAAAACAGCACCTACGTTAAGGAATCCGTATATCTGGGAATGGTAGAACGTATTGATGAGAACGGCTTTCTCTGTATCACCCAGAAGAATAAGTTCCTGAAGGGCGATATGATAGAGGTGATGAAGCCTGACGGAAGGGATTTAAAGGTCCGGGTCACAGGTATTTACGACGAAGATGGTAACGAAATGGCTTCTGCACCGCATGCCAGCCAGAAATTAAGGGTTGCTGCGGAACCTGCCTGCGCCGGGCAGTATGATATCCTCAGAGCTGAAAACAAGGAAACAGATAATTAAAATCAGGGGTTACCGGATGAAATTACTTACGGTTGTGGTCCCATGCTACAATGAGGAGGAGGCTTTGCCGATCTTCTATGACGAAATGAGCAGGACCATGGAAGAATTCAAGAATACAGACAGTGAACTGGAATTTGAACTGTTGTTTATAGATGACGGATCGAAGGACAATACACTTCAGATAATAAAGAGTCTCAAAGCTAAGGACGACAGGGTACGATATGTCTCATTTTCCCGTAACTTCGGGAAGGAAGCAGGCATATATGCGGGACTTGACAATGCGAACGGTGATTATGTCGTGATAATGGATGCCGATCTTCAGGATCCGCCGTCGCTTCTTTCCGAAATGTATAAGGCAGTTTCGGAGGAGGGATATGATACTGCTGCGACAAGAAGGGTCACAAGAAAGGGTGAGCCTCCGATAAGATCATTCTTTGCAAGACAGTTCTACAGGCTGATGAACAGCATGACTGAACTTGATATCATGGACGGTGCAAGGGATTACAGGATCATGACCCGTACGATGGTGGATGCCGTACTGTCAATGAAGGAATACAACCGGTTTACCAAGGGTATATACAGCTGGGTGGGCTTTAAGACGAAGTGGATAGATTACGAGAACAGGGAAAGAGTGGCAGGTGAAACGAAGTGGAATTTCTGGAAGCTTTTTCTGTATTCGATGGAAGGCTTTGTCGGATTTACAACGGCCCCTCTTACAATAGCGGCCGTTATCGGACTGTTCTTTACCTTTGCAGCATTTGTAATGATCGTGTTCATTGTCATACGTACACTGGTTTACGGTGATCCGACCAGTGGTTGGCCTTCTATGATATGTATCATAGTATTCCTGGGAGGTGTCCAGCTGTTTTGTATAGGACTTGTGGGTGAATACCTTGCAAAAACATATCTGGAGACGAAGGGTAGACCTATATATATTGCAAAAGAGAAGTGCTGATAATAATTTGAGTGGAGATAAATAATGAAACTAATAATTCAGATACCGTGCCTTAATGAAGCTCAGACTCTTGAGATCGCACTTAACGATCTGCCTAAGCATATCGACGGCATAGATGAAATAGAAGTACTGATAATCAACGACGGCAGCGTGGACAATACGGTTGAGGTTGCCAGGAACTGGGGAGTCAATTATGTGGTAAGCTTTACAAAGAACAAGGGACTTGCCAAGGGCTTCATGGCCGGAATTGATGCGTGCCTCAGAAACGGAGCCGACATCATAGTAAACACGGACGCCGACAATCAGTATTGCGGAGAGGATATAGAGAAGCTTGTAAGGCCGATTTTGGAAAAGAAAGCCGATGTTGTAATAGGAGAAAGACCGATAGATGATACCGAGCATTTTTCACCGCTCAAGAAGAAGCTTCAGCATTTCGGAAGCTATGTGGTACGTGTGGCCAGCAAGACAGATATTCCGGATGCGCCCAGCGGTTTCAGGGCTTTTTCCAGGGATGCCGCGATGCATCTTAATGTAATGAACAATTACACATATACTCTTGAGACCATCGTCCAGGCCGGAAGGACCAGCATGGCGATAACCTCGGTTCCGATAAGGACGAACGGAGAACTCAGGAAATCCAGGCTGTTTCATTCGATGTTCGGATATGTTAAGCGTTCCATGATAACGATCGTTCGGGCGTTTATGATGTACAGACCGCTTACATTTTTCTCGATACTGGGACTTATTCCGTTTACGGCGGGACTTGCGCTGGTTGTCCGTTTCCTTATATACTTTATAAAGGGTTCGGGAAACGGTCATATACAGTCACTCGTATTTTCGTCGACGCTCATGCTGCTCGGTTTCATGACTTTTATCGTCGGACTGCAGGCGGATGTCATTGCCAACAACCGCAAGCTCCTGGAAGATATTCAGTTCAGGGTACGCCGTCTTGATTATGATGAGCGTGCAAGAGAAGAGAAACAAGTCCTTGAAGAAGAAGCAGGGAAAGAGAAGGAAGGCAGTGAACAGTCCGGTATGTAAGATGACCGGGACGAGCTGTGCGAAGGAAGAAGGTAATTAATTTCCTTCAATTGATCAAATATAAAAGGAAAGCTTACAGACATGCCGGATAACAAATGGGTCCTGATAGGTCCCGTTTACCCATACAAGGGAGGCATATCCCACTATACGGGTCTTTTGTGCAGGGCTATCGGGAAGAAGCACAATGTGGAGATGATCTCATATAAGATGCAGTATCCGAAGCTCCTGTTCAAACGTGAACAGAGGGATTACGCCAACGATACCTTTAAAACAGAAGATACCGAATTTCTGATAAATACAGCCAATCCCTTTAATATTGCGGGAGTGGCGAACCGTATAATAAGTATGAGACCCGAGAAGGTCATAATACAATGGTGGCATCCGTATTTCGCACCATGCTACCGTATACTTACGGGAAAGCTTAAGAGAGCCGGGATACCGGTCACATATATCTGCCACAACGTGTTTCCGCACGAGAGATTTCCGCTTGATAAGAAGCTTACGCGGATGGCGCTTGCGAATGCACAGAAATACATACTCCATGCCCGGGGAGAAGTGGATGATCTGCTGTCCATTAAGCCGGATGCGGATTACAGGGTAATGGTACACCCGACCTACAGTGCATTCAATTTTGACAACCTTGATAAGAGGACAGCCAGGGAGCAGCTTGGCGTCGGGGAGGAAGAGCGAATCATGCTGTTCTTCGGCTTTGTCAGGGAATACAAGGGACTTAAACATCTCATTAACGCTGTGGGCATCCTTAAGGAGGAGCATCCGGACGAAGTACTGCCCGTGCTGTTCATTGTGGGTGACTTTGACGGAAATAAGGATGAATATCTTGAACTGATAGAGAAGCTGGGGGTCGGAAGTGATATAGTCATAAAGGATGGCTATGTTCCGGATAAGGAAGTCGAGAAGTACTTTTCCGCGGCGGATTTGGTTGTACTGCCTTACGAATCCGCAACCCAGAGCGGAATCGTACAGATTGCCTACGGATTCAGGAAGCCGGTTATTGTAACAAAGGTCGGCGGTTTGCCGGAGGTTGTTGAGGATGACATTACGGGGCTTGTGGTCGAGCCCTTTGATGACAAAGCGCTGGCTCAGGCAATATATAAATACTTCAGTGAGAACAAACAGGATGAGTACGTAAAGGGTATTATTGAAAGAGAATATATCTTTTCCTGGGACCGCATGGTCGAAGCCCTTGAATGATCCTGCCGGTCTGTGCGCAGAACAGTGAAGGATATAATGATCTATATGAAAGGAATATACAGTGTTTTATCTTGACACACACTGTCATATACTCCCGGGAGTGGATGACGGTTCGAAAAATATGGAAATGTCACTCAGCATGCTTGATTATGCTTATGATGAAGGCATAAGGGCGATGATACTGACCCCTCATTATCATGGCGGATACGTTGAGACCGACAGACGCGTGATAGATGATACATTTGCAAGGCTCAAACAGCTGTCTGCCGAGAGACATCCGGATCTTAAGCTGTTTATAGGCAATGAGATATATTATTACCCTTCGATAACCGAGTGGATAGAGGAGGGTAGAGTGCATACACTGGCCGATTCGGACTATGTATTGCTTGAATTCTCTACGGTTGTGGAGAAAAGGGAAATAATCGAGGCGGTCAAGAATGTATCAAGCTACGGCTGTTATCCGGTGCTTGCCCATGTCGAACGCTACGACTGCCTTGTAAGGGATCCCGATATAATTGACGACCTTATTTCGCGGGGAGCCCTGATACAGGTTAACAGCAGGTCGTTTACCGGAGAAGGGGGCAGCAGGATCAAGAGGTTCCTAAAAAAGCTTCTTAAGGAGGAATGGATCCACTTTATAGGGACCGATGCACACAGTATGGGATCAAGGAAGCCGGAAATGGCTGAATGTGCGGAATATATATTAAGGAAGTGCGATCCCGATTATGCTGCCGGGATATTGTATGCGAATGCGATCAACATAGTAAACAACAAGCCGTTGAAATAAAGATTTATAATTATCACAGGAGAAACACAATTAATGGAACAGGGCAATCAGATACAGTCGGACGAAATAGAAATAGACCTCGTGGAACTGATAGGCGTGCTTGTCAGCAAGCTGTGGATAATCATTGTCTTTGCAGCGCTGTCAGGTATAATAACCTTTCTTATATCGGTATATGTGATTACACCCATGTATATATCGACCACCAAGATGTACATTATAAACAGGCAGAGTAATGAATCGCTCACTTACTCGGATCTTCAGACGGGTACACAGCTGACCAAGGACTATCAGGAGCTTGTTACAAGCCGTCCTGTGCTTGATGAGGTCAGGAAAGAGCTTGCACTCGATATTGACAATAAGACGCTCAAGGGTAAGATAAATGTAAGCGTACCCACGGATACCCGAATCATAACGATAACGGTTGAGGATTCAAGTCCGGAGATGGCGCGGGCGATAGCCGATGAAATAAGGAATTCCGCATCCACTCATATTGCGGCTGTCATGAATACCGAAGCCGTAAACGTTGTGGAGGAAGCAGATCTTCCGGAAGAACCGTCATCGCCCAAGGTGTTCAGGAATACGATAATCGGTGCGGCGGTCGGGAGCTTTTTTTCAATAGTCATGATCATTCTTGTATATATAATGGATGATACGGTCAAGAATCCCGACGACATTGAGCAGTACCTTAAAGTCAGTGTCCTGGGCTCCATTCCCTTTGAGGACGAGACTGAAGATGATGAGGGAAGTGAAACCAGGAAGAGTAAGAAGAAAAAGCATAAGAGGAGCAGTTACGGTCACAGGACCCAGACTCCGGTAAATGTTGATGTATTAAGATCCGGAAAGGAGGTTTCTTCGAAAGATGGATACTAAGGTCATTACAATAAACCGTAAGAATAAGCTGAGCTTCCAGACCAACGAAGCATACAAATCTTTAAGATCAAACATGGAATTCTGTGGTAATAACGTGAAGGTTATCGCTATCACGAGCTGTGTGCCCAATGAGGGAAAATCCTCGGTATCTTTTAACCTTGCAATTTCAATGGCAGAGGCGGGTAAGCATGTGCTGTTTATTGACGGTGATATGCGAAAGTCGGTTATCCTGGGCCGTTACAATATTACGAGGATCTCATCGGGACTGTCTCATTTCCTGGCAGGAAAGAGAGATATCCAGGATGTTATATATTCGACAAACGTAAAGGGACTTCATATAATACCTACGGGTCCCGTTCCGCCCAACCCTTCCGAGCTTCTCGGAACGTCAAGATTTAAGCTTGTTCTGAGCAAATTCAGGGATATTTATGATTATGTTATAGTAGATACCCCGCCTATCGGAAGTGTTATTGACGGTGCCATCATAGCGCAGAGCTGTGACGGAGTGGCCCTCGTGCTTGAAGCAAGGGCAATAAGCCGTAAATTCGTTGAGCGTGTTATCGAGCAGCTTCGCAAGACAGGCTGCCCCTTCCTCGGCGTAATCCTTAACAAGGTGGATATGGGTGGTAAGTACGGTAAATACTACGGTAAGTATTACGGCAAGTATTATGGCAAGTATTACGGTAAGTACTATGGTAAATACTATGGTTCTTACTACGGACATGATGATAACTCGTAACTATTCTGAATAGTTATAAATATAGCAGTGCGGAGTAAAAATGGCAGACAATCAACTGTTTAATGAAATAGGCGATGAGATAAGCAGGGCTCTTAAGCAGGGACTTAAGAACGGTAATTTTGGCGGCCTTGACAGTGCCATAAGGTCTTCTGTCAACCGTGTGCTCGATGATGCGACGGAGCATCTTGAGAGGAGCATACGCGGTGGCGGAGCGCAGAATGTTTCAACCCATAAATACTCAACCTACTCAGACGGAGCTGCTACAAGGGAAAAGCAGAAACAGCTTGAGAGAGAGAGGGAGGAACGCAGGCAGCGTGAGGTGTTGAGAAGAGCGCAGAGGGAGTCGGCATATGTCAAAAGACCCGGTGCGGCACCTTCAAGAAGCGGTACAAACGCAACGGAACAGCGTCAAAAGAGCATTGATGAAAGACGTAAACGGGAAGAACTTAAAAGGCTGTTAAGATCTCCCAACTCGATCGTGGTAAACGGACAGCTCCTGCCTACCAGGTTCAAAGCGGTAGGGGACAGTACAAGCTTATTATATCTGATACTGGGAATCATAGGTACCAGCCTGTTTGGATTGATAACTCTGGTGCTGGCGATAGCTGCAACAGTGGATTCGTCGATGGGAATTGGGATCCTGGTTTGTTCCATTCTTACGATAATCAGTATAGCTGCCATAGTGAAGGGCGGAAATGACAGAAATCTGATCAAACGGGCAAAGAGATATGCACAGCTGTGCGGTACCAAGATGTATTCCACCATTGCCAGGCTAGCTTCTGCGACCGGAACCGAAGAGAAGAAGCTTCGAAAGGATATAAAGAAGATGCTCAAAAAGGGATTTTTCCCTGAGGGCTATCTGGATGCGGAAGAGACTACACTTATGCTCTCGGAAGAGGTATACAGGGAATACGATACCATGAAGAGCAGACAGAAGACGGAGGAAGCAGCCAAAGAGGCCGAGCTTACCACGGAGGAGAAGAGTGAGCTTGAAGTCATGGTCGCCGACGGTATGGATGCCATAGAGAAGCTGCACAGGCTTAATGATGATATTCCGGGAGAAGTAATATCTGCCAAGTTAAGCTACCTTGAAGATGTTCTTAAGCAGATATTCAACAGGGTCAGCGAACATCCGGAACAGATGGACAGGATGCACAAGCTTATGGACTACTATCTTCCCACTATGCTTAAGCTGGTGGAGGCCTATGCAGAGTATGATAAGGTCAGTGCTCCCAGTAAGGAAATAAAGGATGCCAAGGCTGAGATAGAGAAGACTCTGGATACGATAAATGAAGCCTTTGTCCAGCTGCTCAACAACCTGTTCCAGGATTCCGTATGGGATGTGACTTCTGATGCACAGGTACTGACGACCATGCTGACTCAGGAGGGTCTGGCTCAGGAGCCCGTACTCAAGGGACAGTAAAAGGTTACAACAATATGTCATAAAACGGAGGGTATACCATGGACACAAATTTAAACGACACAGCAATGGGAACAGCAGCAGCCACACAGGCAGAACCGGTAGTACCGGAAGCAACTCTGTACGAGTCGCCGTTTGCCGCACTTGAACCGGAGAAGCCGGTAGCTCATACACCGGTTGACTACGGAACCGAGCTTGCCGACATTAAGACAAAGAGCGATCTGACTCCCGAGGAGCAGAAGGTTGTTGACAGCTACGTACAGCAGATAGACCTTAACAATACCCAGCTCGTAATCCAGTACGGTGCCGGAGCACAGAAGAAGATAGCCGATTTCTCCGAGGGAGCGCTTAACAGCGTACGTACCAAGGATATGGGTGAGATCGGTGAACTGCTTACCGGTCTTGTTGCAGAGCTTAAGGGCTTTAATACAGAGGAAGAGAAGAAGGGCTTCCTTGGTCTGTTCAAGAAAGGCCAGGCTAAGGTTAACGATCTTGTTGCAAGATATGACAAGACCGAAAACAATGTGAACAAGGTTGTTAAGATCATGGAAGGGCATCAGGTGACTCTGCTTAAGGATGTCGCAATGCTTGATAAGATGTATGAGACGAACCTTACCTATTACAAGAACCTGACACTTTATATAATCGCAGGGAAGGAAAAGCTTGCCATCGCCAAGCAGCAGGAACTTCCGAAGCTTCTTAAGAAAGCAGAAGAAACGGGGCTTCCCGAGGATTCGCAGGCTGCTTCCGATTACGCTGCAATGATAGAGAGATTTGAGAAAAAGATCTATGACCTTGAGCTTACAAGAAACATTTCAATGCAGATGGCTCCGCAGATACGTCTTATCCAGAACAACGATACGATGATGTCTGAGAAGATACAGAGTACCCTGGTAAATACCATACCTCTCTGGAAGAGCCAGATGGTTATCGCGATAGGTCTTAACCATTCAACCGAGGCTGCCAAGGCCCAGAAGGACGTGACGGATATGACCAATGAGCTGCTTAAGAAGAATGCCGAAGCTCTTAAGATAGCGACGGTTGCATCGGCTAAGGAGGCTGAGAGAGGAATCGTGGACATCGAGACCCTTACCCATACCAATCAGACACTTATCGATACACTTAACGAAGTTGTACAGATCCAGGCAGACGGGCGTACGAAGCGTGCCGAGGCCGAGAAGGAGCTTAGCCGTATCGAGACAGAGATGCATAACAAGCTCATCGAACTCAGTAAGGTAAGCCTGGAGTAATAAAGAAATGTAACGGTAACAGTATCGGACAACTGCCTGGAACAACATATTTTGGAGAAGCAGCGTCCTTATGGGAAATGTAATGAAGAAACGTACCGGAGAGATACTTAATATATTGGATGATATGTACGGGACCGATCTTGTCTGCTATCTTGATCATGACAGTGCGTGGCAGCTCCTGATCGCTACCATACTTTCGGCCCAGTGTACCGATGCCAGAGTAAATATAGTTACAAAGGATCTGTTTGTTAAGTATCCCGATGTGAGATCCTTTGCCGAAGCTTCGCTAAGCGAGCTTGAGCAGGATATAAAGAGTACAGGCTTCTATCATAACAAGGCGAAGAATATCATTGCCTGCTGTCGCATGCTCCATGAGAAATATGACGACAGGGTTCCCTCGGATATAGACGAACTTACATCACTGCCGGGTGTGGGCAGGAAGACTGCCAACGTAATACGGGGAAATGTATACGGTATCCCCAGTATTGTGGTTGATACGCATGTAAAGAGGATATCCGGTAAGCTCGGCCTCACAAAGGAGACCGATCCGGTGAAGATAGAGTTTGATCTGATGAAGGAAATCCCGAAGGATCACTGGATACTCATAAACATACAGCTCATCACCTTCGGTCGTGATATCTGCAAGGCGATAAGTCCTCAATGTGAGCGCTGTAAGCTGAGAAAATATTGTTCGTATGTGGATAAATGATTTTTGCAACCCCGGGAGGCACCATTCCCGGGGTTTTATTCATTAAACTTCAGGTTTCTAAGATCTGCTTTGTCTTTAAGTGCACGCAGGATCGGTTCTTTCATAAGAGAGTTCAGTCCGCCTGCAATCTCAGTGATATGGTCCAGCTTGTCAAATTCGAATCCATCAACATACATATCGGCAAGACCCGTATAGGTTGATTTAAGGTCGCTCCGGCATTCAACCGCGAATTCAAGTACCTTTCTTGCATCATCCTTAAGATCACGCTCAATAAGATGGGTACCCCAGGTGTCCAGAGCCTTAACCAGTTCCGTGAAATTGGCGTCATATTCGGACAGGACCGTAAGATTGGGCGCACCGTATGTCATTTTGAGATCGGTATTTGACATTCCCGTGAAGTTGACTATTTTCCTGTCACACATCCTGAGGATATTGTTCTCATCATCCCGTAAAATAACATCAGAATTGATCGATTTCCGTGGTCCATCCGCAGTCTTTTCCGTGTCTTCATTATGGAAAGGCAGCGTTTCTACAGGTATATGAATGTAATTAAGATCATCAAGACTTTTCCTGCGTACCGCATTGGCTCTGCTCTCGTTCTCGATAACATCATCATCGCCTGTGTTGAACCTGGTTGTGGTTGCTTTCATGTATACCATGATCGCCAGAAAACCGATAACAATAGTTGTAAAAATAGGTGATATCATATATAATATTCCTTTAAGGTATCAGTTGGTTCAGATATATTTAGGGAGGTTTTCCATGAATTTCTACAATAAGAAATCAAAAAAGCTCATGTCAAGTATCATAATAATTATCCTGGTACTTGCCATGGTGGTTCCGACAATAGCTTATCTGATACAGTAAGCTTAGTATACGTTGAATGTAACCAAATTTCAAGCTGACTTGAAATTTAACTGTGTTTTAAAGAATCGAGGGATGTCAGTGAATAAGCAGCTAAGGCTTCGTGCCGCAGTATTGTGCATAGCGGGTCTGGTATTGACGGGAGCTGATCCGGTGCTGGCCAAGCCGGCAGGGAGCGGCAAATCCATAAGTAAATCAGACAGTGTGATCACGTTTGTTGATGAAGAACCCCGGAAGGGTGTGACCATAACCAAGTCGGGAACACAGGGGAACACGTCAGCACCCGCACATAATGAGAGTACTGATCCTGCTCAGGCTGATACGGACAGCGGGGCATCCGGGGATAGCGGTACGGTAAACGATGTTAATATATCTGCGGGCGAACCGGACAGTGTGCCGGATACACAGCCGGACAGCGCTGCAGATGAGGTTAATATCAATATTTCCTCCGGAAGTGATTCGGTTGATATAGAGGCGGACAATCTGCTTGAAAATGAAAACAGCCTGACAACCGAGATAAATGTGGAAGTACCGGCATCTGTACATATTGATCCCAACGCAAGGATAAACAAGGGTGTGTATGCGGATGACATAGATATCTCCGGACTCACATACAAGGAAGCACAGTCGAGGATAGAGGATTACATAGCCAAGCTTCGCGAGACTCCGATAGAGCTGACATCAATAAATGACAGGGTAACAACCGTATCTGCCGGTGATCTTGGTGTGAAATGGAGCAACAGCGACATCCTTATTGAAGCGATAGGGCTGGGTAAGACAGGTAATGTAATAGCAAGATACAAGGCAAACAAAGACCTTGAGGTAGAGCATAAAGTCTATGACATAAATGTTACCGCGGACAAGGCATATGTCAGAAACGTCGTCCAGGCTGAGAGTGATGCATGCGGATCTGATGCCAAGGATGCGACGATGACAAGGGAAGGCGGAGTGTTCCATATAACAGAGGGACAGGAAGGCTTCGGAATAGATGTGGATCAGTCCGTAGACTCTGTTATGAGTATCATGGACAACTGGAACAAGGAAAGTGTGAGCATAGAACTCGTATCAGGAATGATACAGCCTAAAGGAACGGCTGCTGATCTTGAGAAGGTCAAGGATCTTTTGGGACATTTTTCCACCAGCTTCTCATCATCCGGTAAGGAGCGTTCGGGAAATGTACGTAACGGAACCAAGCTTGTCAACGGAAGGCTGCTGTATCCGGGTGAACAGCTGTCGGTGTATGAGTGTGTAAGTCCTTTCACTGAAGAAAACGGATATTTCCTTGCGGGTTCATATGCCAACGGACTTGTGGTTGAGAGCCTCGGAGGCGGAATATGCCAGGTAAGTTCTACTCTTTACAATGCCGTAATACGTGCTGAGCTTCAGGTTGATGAAAGATACAATCATTCCATGATAGTAAGCTATGTTGACATGTCAGCGGATGCAGCAATTTCAGGAACATCCAAGGACTTTAAGTTTACTAACAACATGGAAACGCCCATATATATAGAAGGATATACAACCGATGATAAACAGGTGGTCTTCAACATTTACGGCGTGGAGAACAGACCTTCAAACAGGACTATATCGTTTCAAAGTGTTGAACTTGAGAAGAAGGAACCTGAAGGTGAGAAGGTGGTTGCCGATCCGTCCGCACCTGTAGGTGAAATCCATGTCCAGTCGGCACATACCGGATACAGAGGTGAGTACTGGAAGATAATCAAAGTTGACGGAGTGGAAACAGAGAGAGTACAGATAAATAAGAGTACATATCAGGCTGTTCCGAAGACAGCGTCTGTAGGAACTGCGGCTGACAATCCGGAAATAACAGCAGCAGTTAAGGCTGCCATAGCAACAGGAAGCATAGAAGCATGCAAGAGTACTATCAACCAGTTAAAGAATGCGGCGGCAGGAGTACCGATGATGCCGTTGATCCCCGGACTTGATCCGGCAGCTGTTCCGGTAATGCCCGAAACACCCGCAGCGCCTGAAGCTGCACCTGAAGCACCTGCGGAGCCGGCACCCGAACCTGCAGCCGAAGCTGCACCGGAGGGTGAGTGAATATTATAGAATAGCGAATTTCATCAGAAATTCGCTATTCGTACTGGACCAGGCTCTGCTGAAAGCAGAGGCGTGTCATGCGGAACGCATGATTTCTGAATGCATTTCCTTGTTTGCATTCAGAAAGTCATAATAATATATAGGAAGAAAGTCGTTACGCAGAACGACAGGCATAAACTTAAGATCATATTTCAGTAAAGGGAAATAAACTAATGAATATAGGCAAAGTACCCGAAGCGGTACTTAAACGCTCCATCATAAGGCAGATTAAAACCAGAAGACCCGAGATCATCATGGGAGCGGCTGTGGGTGAGGATTGTGCAGCCATACAGCTTAAAGAGGGTGAAGTGTTTGTAATGAGTACCGATCCCATAACAGGGACATCTCATGAAATAGGTGCTCTTGCCATACATGTGACAGCCAATGACATAGCATCCTCGGGAGCCGAAGTGATCGGAGTCATGCTGTCGGTACTTCTGCCCGAAGGAACGGAAGAGACAGAGTTAAAAGCAATGATGAAGCAGGTCGAGGAGACCTGCCATTCGCTTAATATACAGACAATTGGCGGACACACGGAAGTTACCAGGGTGGTTAACCAGCCCGTTATCACGGTTACAGGTATCGGAAAGATTGTAAAGGATGCTCTTGTAACTACAGGAGGTGCAAGACCGGGAGATGATGTGATCGTGACTAAGTGGATCGGTCTGGAAGGAACATCGATAATAGCCCATGAGAAAGAAGCTGAACTGCTCAAACGTTTCAGTACTTCGTTTGTAGAGACGGCAGCAGGCTTCATTCAATATCTGTCTGTTGTACCGGAGGCGGCAGTCGCGGTAAGGCATGGTGTAACGGCCATGCATGATGTAACCGAGGGCGGTATATTCGGAGCGCTGTGGGAGGTTGCCGAGGCATCGGGAGTAGGACTTTCCATAGATCTTAAGAGCATTCCGGTAAGACAGGAGACGATAGAGGTATGTGAGGTATTCGGTCTTAATCCGTATCAGCTCATATCCAGCGGATCGATGCTCATCACTGCACCAAACGGTCATGATCTTGTACGTAAGCTTGGTGAAGAGGGGATCAATGCATCGGTGATCGGCAAGGTTACGGAAGGAAATGACAGAGTGCTCATGAACGAAGATGAGGTTCGTTATCTGGAACCGCCCAAATCTGATGAACTATACAAAGTGTAACTATTCAGGATTCCTTATGACATTACCTGTTCTGAATAGTTACTATAAATTATAATACTTGTAATAAGGAGAATGTAATGAGAGAGAAGATACTTAACTACATTGAGAAAAACAGCCGTGTCGAGCTTAAGGAGCTGGCAGTACTTCTCGGTACGACCGAGGCAGAGATCACGCAGGAGCTTGCCGATATGGAGGCTGAAGGTATCATTTGCGGGTATCATACATTGATAGACTGGGACAAGGTTACAACAGATCGTGTTAATGCTCTGATCGAGGTAAAGGTAACACCACAGAGGGATCTTGGCTTTGATGCCATAGCGGAACGTATATACAAGTACCCCGAGGTAAATGCTACTTATCTGATGGCAGGCGGATTTGATCTTCTGGTATCGCTTGAGGGCAAGACTCTCAGGGAGGTCAGCAGCTTTGTAACCCAGAAGCTTGCAACTCTTGAATATGTGATCTCCACAACCACGCATTTTGTACTTAAGAAGTACAAGGATCACGGAACAATCCTGAATGCTGAGAATACTGACGAAAGGATGCTGATGACACCATGAGGAACCCTTTATCGGAAACAATAGTTAGCATTAAGCCTTCGGGGATCCGTAAGTTCTTTGATATAGCCAGTGAGATGAAGGATGTTATTTCTCTCGGAGTGGGTGAGCCTGATTTCGATACGCCCTGGCATATAAGGGATGAGGGTATTTACTCTCTGGAAAAGGGCAGGACCTTCTATACATCCAATTCCGGTCTTATGGAGCTCCGTCAGGAGATATGTAAATATATAAAAAGACGTGTAAATATCGATTATGAAGCCGCTAAACAGGTGATCATAACCGTAGGAGGCAGTGAGGCGATAGATATTGCCATGCGTGCAATGCTGGATCCGGGTGATGAGGTTCTGATACCCCAGCCCAGCTACGTTTCCTATGAACCATGTGCAATACTTGCGGGTGCCAGGCCTGTTATCATAGAGCTTAAGAATGAAAATGAATTCAAGCTGACGAAGCAGGAGCTGCTTGACTGTATTACGGATAAGACAAAGATACTGGTCATGCCGTTTCCCAATAACCCCACAGGCGCGGTAATGACGAGGGAGGAGCTTGAGGAGATAGCAGAAGTATGTGTGGAAAAAGATATCTTTGTACTTTCGGATGAGATATACAGCGAGCTTACCTATTGTGGAGATCATTGCAGTATAGCATCTTTACCGGGAATGAAGGAGAGGACAATACTGATAAACGGTTTTTCCAAGGGATTTGCCATGACAGGATGGAGGCTTGGTTATGCCTGTGGTCCCGAGGAGATCATAGCACAGATGACCAAGATACATCAGTTCTGTATAATGTGTGCACCGACGACCAGTCAGTATGCTGCGGTTGAAGCATTAAGGAACGGTGATCCGGATGTTGCGATGATGCGTGAATCCTATGACCAGAGAAGACGCTTTCTGATCAATGCTTTTAAGGAGATGGGACTTCCCTGCTTCGAACCTTTCGGAGCCTTCTATGTATTTCCGTGCATTAAGGAATTCGGAATGACATCGGAGGAGTTTGCATTTGCTCTGCTTGATGCCGAGAGGCTGGCAGTTGTACCGGGTTCGGCTTTCGGTAACAGCGGAGAGGGTTTCATACGAATATCTTATGCCTACTCTCTTGAGAAGCTGAAGATCGCCATGAGTAAATTATCCCATTATGTTGAGGGACTGAGAGAGAAAAAAAGAGTATAGAATAGCGAATTTCATCAGAAATTCGGTATTCGTATTCGACCAGGCTCTGCTGAAAGCAGAGACGTGTCATGCGGAACGCATGATTTCTGAATGCATTTCCTTGTTTGCATTCAGAAAGTCATAAAAAAAGAATTTTAATAACAGTATAAATATCATATGTTATATATAATTACCGCCTTCGGATTTCTGATTTTCCGAAGGCGGTTTTTTATCTTTTAAAAACAGGAATCCATCCCTCACGGAGAAGGACCACAGTGTTGTTTCCGCTTGAGGTCATCAGGAGTGGTTTGGTAAGTGATCCTCCGATACGGACATGATCCGGTTGTCATGAGGAGAAATGTGGTCGCCTTTTGGCCGGATGGTTGCAGAGATTCATGCAGAATGATGAAAACAGCTGCTGAGCGATCTCAGTATGAAACAAGCTCTGAAAACGCAAAAATCAAATAATTATATGACGATTTAACATAGATAAACGCACATAAAATGACCATATCCACAAAGCCCAGTGTTTACAGGCGTTTCACGGCACGGCATAAAATGTTTCATGAAAACATATGAATGTAAATGAAATGAAAAAATTTCGTCGGTGAAAAAATCCGAAGATGATTCTGCCGGAAAAATTTTCCGGGCAGTCAGCAAACATTAGTTCGAGCAATGAAAATCGTGATTAAACATTTTGGAATCCCGAATTTGTGTTCGCGAACATAAATTCGAGGCAGAACATAAATTCGAGCCAATTACTACGTTAATAACATTTAAGCACGATTTAATAAAAGTTAATAAAAAATGGCAGATATTATAACTGCCGGGATTTATTGCCTGAGATTGTGTTCCGGATCAAAGTTTTTGCATCTGTTCATTTGTCATAAGGCTACGGATCACTTATGACGGTTCTCAGTTTTCATGATCTTCTTTACACTACCCTGAACGGCACATACATTTAAAATATGGTAACAATTCAGAACAGTCAGGCCGGTGATCCGAAG
>JAEEHY010000161.1 GCA_016281085.1 Lachnospiraceae bacterium | reverse complement strand
GCATCTGACTGGCAGAAGCTGTGCGGTCAGTGGTCATATACCGGCAATCCCGAGTTCTATATAACCACGATAGACAACAGCGAGCTGCGCGGAGTTCTCGCAGGTCTGTAGGAAGATCAGAGTATCTGATTTTTAAGGTGACATGCGGACGAACACGTAAATATGTCTGTGTATGGCTTCGCACAGACAGGTATAAAGCAGGGATAAGCAGTCCTGTGACGTATGGCAGAAAACTGACATGGTCGCAGGACTGTTATTTTTTGAGCCTTTTTGAAACGAAAAAAATACATAATAACTCATATTATATAATCTTTAACAAAATTGATGAAAGTTTTCAGTCACGCATTGTGTCAAATGTATATATCTGATAGAATGTAACTATTCAGAACCATGCACATAAAATAAACTCATGCTTGCGACGCGAGGTATGGAAGCTGAAAAAAATATATGTATAGAATATACACATGCACTCGGAAAGGAGTTATTCATGGCGGTAAAGGAATGTGAGAACGGTCATCTCTATGATTCGGATATGTATTCATCATGTCCGTACTGTAACGGTGGTTCCGGAAATAATGAGATAGTTTTTGGAACTGATGTGGGGGCAACGGCACCCGTATCGGGTGGCTTTGGTCCTTCGGGTGGTAATGACGGAAGTATTAAGACATCAATAGGTTCCGGCGGGAGCGCGGGAGCTGATGATGACAGCAACCGTACGGTGGCTCCGGCGGGATACCGCGCGGCGGAAGACAGAAGCGGCAGGACTGAAGCCGTCAGCGAAAAGAAGATGGGGATACAGCCTGTTACCGGATGGATAGTATGTATAGAAGGAAAGAACAAGGGTAAGAGTTTTTCGTTGTATGACAAGCAGAATTCGATCGGAAGAGGTCACGATAATGATGTAGTCATCGAAGGCGACAGTACCATTTCGAGAGATAATCATGCCAGGATAGCTTATGATGAACGCCACAATGCATTTACTCTTATTGCAAAGGAAAGCATAAACAATATCTATCTGAATGATGAACCTGTATATGCGCCCACGAAGCTTTCTCCGTATGATCTGATCGAGTTCGGAGAGAGTAAGTTCATGTTTGTTCCGTTCTGCTCTGACAGATTCCGGTGGACATGACGCAGAGTTATGAGGCTCCATAGGAGGATACGATGAAAAGATTGCTCAGCTATCGCATGGCGAATCTTCAGGGACAGGGAAAGCGCGACTATCAGGAGGATTCCTTTGCCTTCGCCAATGCGCTTGATGTCACTCTTATGAAAAAACACGGCCTGCTTGCCATGGTAGCGGATGGCATGGGCGGCATGGAAGGCGGAAAGAAAGCAAGTGAGCTGACTGTAAAGACGATCCTTGGTGATTTTAAGGAGATGGATGTAAATTCAGATCTCGGAATCCAGCTTGCTGAGAGTGCAAGGCACGCAAGCAATGAGGTGAACGCCGTTATTAAAGGGAGAGGAGGCTGTACTCTCGTTGCGGGGATCTTCTATGATGAGATGTTTAACTTCGTGAGTGTGGGTGACAGCTATATATTTCTGTTAAGAAACGGGGAGCTCATACAGCTTAATCATGAGCATAATAAGAAGAATGAAGTATACCTTGATTCGATACGCGACGGCGTGGTCGATCCCCGCGATGGACGTGAACACTTTGAGGCGGCGGCACTGACACAGTTCATCGGAATGGATGACATGGATGAGGTAGATATGACGCGTATGCCCATACCGCTTAAGGCCGGGGATACACTTGTATTGTGTTCGGACGGTGTCGGCGGGGTACTGAAGGAGGATGAGCTCATATCCTGCCTTAAGGGAAAGGTTGCAGGTGACGCTGTGCTTGCAATGGACGGTCTTATAAAAATGAGAAATTTAAAGTATCAGGATAATTACACGGCTCTGGTAATCCAGTGTGGTTATTGAAGTAAGGTAAATAATACAAGGAGGAACCATTATGAGGAAAAGAATTGTTTCATTTGTAGGTTTCATGTTGATACTGGCTATGGCCGTTACCATGATTCCGAAGGAGGCTTCGGCAAGTTCGGCCAGCGAAATAAGGAACTGTGTCGCACCCATTGCCATCTTCCTTGAGTATGCAGATCCGGCTACGAGGGAGTCGATAGGTACAATGTCGATAGGTTCGGGCACGTGCTTTTTCGTAGGTAATCCGGACGAAGCGCCTCAGAACCTTGTCACCAATTACCATGTAGCACAGTACTATATCCAGTACGGCAAGGGTGACTGGATCGATGATATAATCACGATAGACGGGGTCAGATATAATGCAATAGCACGTGTGACAATGAGAGTTTACCTTAACAAGAATGAATATGTTGAGGCATATCCCATCAGCAACAGTGCCTATGATGAAACCAGGGATATCGCATTCCTTCGTGTAAACAATCCTATCAAGGAACGTAAATGTGTGGAATTCCTCATTCCGGATGATTCGCTTGTAACAGATCATGTATATTGTGTGGGTTATCCCGGAATTGCAGAGAACAGTTATGCAGATCCCGTAAGTACATGGGGTATTGAAGATGCTACAATAGTCGATGGTGTTGTAAGCCGTTTTGTAACCCAGACCGGAACGGGAACAAGGCTTATCCAGAGTACGGCAACATTTTCACCCGGACATTCGGGAAGCCCGATGGTTACGGAGGACGGTTATGTTATCGGTATGAATACATGGACACTGTCAGAGTCGGGAAGCAAGGTTTATTACTCGGTTGATGCAAGAGATATTATCAACCTGATGGATGCAAACAATATCAAGTATACGATCGCAGGAGAATCGAAGGCGTCTTCTGATACGGAACCTGAACCGGGTACGGAGGTAGCCGAACCTACGGAGGCACCCGCACCGCCCGCGCCTGCACCGGCTCCGGGATTTCCTGTATGGGCCATGGTTTTGTGTGCGGTAGTGATAGCGGCTGCAGTTGTAATAGCTATCGTTATGTCAAAGAGGAAGGGTGGGCAGTCGCAGGCAGGAGCTGTACAGCAGACACCTGCGCCGACTCCTGCACAACAGGAAAAGAAGAATGAAGCCACACCGGTAGTCCGTTCACTGTCGGTCCAGCATAACGGAGAGAGAGTATCGGTTAAGGGCAGACAGATACTGATCGGAAGGGATCCTTCGGCAAACATCAGATTTAAAGAGGGAACTCCCGGTGTGAGCGGCAGACACTGTACGGTTTCCTATGATGCCGCGACGGGCGATTTCATGCTTACGGATCTTAAGTCATCATACGGAACCTTCCTCAAGAATGACCAGAAGCTTACACCCGGACAGGTGTACAGGCTTAAGGCCGGAGATTCGTTCTACCTTGGTGAGAAGGCTAATGAATTAAGAGTTGAATTAGGGTGATCATATGCAGCTTGATTACTTCAGTTATACCGCTTCCGGCGGCAGGGAATACAATGAAGACAGTGTGGGAACGAAGGTAAATGAAGGAAACGGCATTTTCATTGTTGCCGATGGTCTTGGCGGACACAGGAAGGGAGAAATGGCTTCCGATTGTGCAGTCAGGACAGTACTTGAAGCATATGATGCTTCATTCCCGGCGGAATCCACGGACAGACGCAGCTGGCTCAATACGGTTCTTGCGGATGTTAACACACGCATACTCGGATTGCAGAAGGACAACAGCTGTATTATGAAGACTACGGCGGTTGTTCTGTGTATAGACGGCCAGACCGCCACATGGGCTCACGTTGGGGATTCAAGACTTTATTATATTAATAACAGCAGTATCGCTCATATAACGGCCGATCATTCCGTTGCTTACAAGAAATATGCGGCGGGTGAGATCAGCCGGCATGATATCAATACGGATGAAGATCAGTCGACTCTTTTGAGGTCGCTTGGAAGTCCTGACAGATATGAGGCTCAGTTGTGTGCCGGGCCGGTCGTTGTTACGGCAGGTGATGCTTTTTGCCTGTGTTCCGACGGTGCATGGGAATTCCTTCATGATGAAGAGATACTGATCGATTACTTTAAGGCAAAAGACGCAAAGGACTGGGCAGAGAAGCTGCTTCTCAGGATAATAGACAGGGTTGACGGTAAGAGTGACAACCTGTCTGTTATCACTGTTATGACAGGTTAAGGAGATTTCATTGAAGAAAAGGTTAGTGCCGTTGTATACGGCTGTAATAGTATTATTGTGTCCTGTTCTGGTATTGGCATCTGGCAGGAAGGAAGATGACCTGAGTGCACCGGGTCCTAAACGGCCGCCTGTTATCTCAGGTAATATGCCGGATTTTGGAACCGAAGACAGTGATGATGGAACTGAATTACCGCCTTCTTCGGATCTGCCTGAAGATATAACCGTGAAACCGACTGATATTCCGGATGACAAGACGGATAAGGAACCGGAGGACAGGTCGGAAACCAAACCCGGAGATGAGCAGGAAACAGAACCGGAAGATACGCCGGAAACAGAGCCCGATGACGGACAGGAAACAGAGCCGGAAAATAAGCCGGGCAGGAGACGTGTACACAAGCCGGGAGACAAACCGACCGGGAAGACCGGGGAACCTTCGGCGGATGACTCTGAACCGGATAGTGAGCCTGAAAAGAAACCGGAAAATGAAGAGGAAAACGAAACGGGAAATGATCCGGACCGTGAGACAGATAAACAGGATATTGTCCCACAGGAGGTAAGCGGGAATGATGCAGAGACACAGGTGACAGTGCCTGTACCGACGGATGTTTCCGGGAGGTGGTATGAGAAAGCAGATTATCAGCTGATCGCTCTGTCGGGGATGGCAGTTGTGGGATTGCTGATAATTATGTTTGTATGGCGGAGCAGATCACGTAAAAAAACTGCTGACGTACCGGGAGCCACAGACAGGCAGGATGTCTCTCCTGATCCGCGAACGGATCCGCCTGTGACGGAAACAATTGAAAGAACGCCCATAACAGATCCGGCACCGGGAGATGTGGAACTGACGGTTAAGATGATCGAAGGTAATCTTAAGAATGACAGTCCGGTATTCTATTTAAGGAAGGATATCATGATAGGAAGCGACGGGGTTCAGTGTGAGATAGCGTTGGATGGAACGGGAGTAAGCCCTCGTCATGCAAGAATATACGTAACAGAGGGCCATCTGTTCATTGAGGATCTTAATTCGGACGGCGGAACGTTTGTGGGCGGAATGAGGATATATGCCCCCAACCGTATAAGAAACGGGGACGAAATAGGAATTGGAGAGACAGGTTTTACTATCGGATTCAAATCGGTAACATGAAATAGAATCGGCCGATGATAAGGGGCGATACATGTTTAATGGGAGGTTTTGAGATGGATTCTAATTATCCTATGGCATTAGCGGAAGGAACTATCCTGAATGGTGAGTATATTATAAAAAGGGTGCTGGGGCAGGGTGGATTTGGTATAACCTACGAAGCATCTGTTCACAAGAGTAACGACCTGGTGGCGATAAAAGAATACTTTCCCGATACAATGGCATCCCGTTCCACACATACAGAAGTAACACCTTATGCGGGAGAAAGAGGAACCAATTTCACATACGGTAAGCAGTGTTTTCTGGAAGAAGCCAAGACATTGGCAAATTTCAACGGAAATCCTGCAATTGTTGATGTGAAGAAGTATTTCGAAGAGAATGGAACCGCTTATTTTGTCATGGACTATATTACAGGTAAGAGTTTCAAGAAATACCTTGACGAAAAGGGCGGAAAAATTCCTTTCGACGAGGCCATGGAGATAATAACACCCGTCATGGACGCCCTTACTGCAGTGCATGGCAAAGGTATAATTCATAGGGATGTTACTCCGGATAATATATATATCACTGACAGCGGTCAGGTCAAACTTCTTGACTTCGGTGCGGCAAGATACAGTCTGGGCGACAAGAGCCGCAGCCTTGATGTTGTGCTCAAACACGGATATGCTCCCAAAGAACAGTATACAAGACACGGAAGACAGGGCCCGTATACAGACGTGTATTCATTGGCGGTTACCATATACAGATCTGTTACGGGAAGGCTTATTCCCGATTCAATAGACAGGCTTGAAGAAGATGAGATCGTACTTCCCGCTGCTTTTGGCGTGAATATGACAGATGCACAGGAAGCGGCTCTGTTTAAAGCTTTGGCAGTGGATTATAAGGAACGTTATCATTCCATGGCGGAGTTCAAGGCAGCGCTTCTTGGGGGGCAGACGGCATCGTCTGCATCCGGAAGTGTAAACCGGGAGATAGTTTTTGATACGCCGGACGCGGGTAAGACAGTTCTTCCCTCAGGCAGTATTCCGCAAGGTTCAACGTTACAGCAACCGAATACTGTAGTGCAGTCCAATACTGTATCTCAGCCAAACACCGTGGTACAGCCAAATACTGCGGCAGGTAATGTTAATACATCGCAGACTTCGGGAGCGGGCACAGTTGTGCTGCAACAGGCATCCGAAAAAAAAGGAATAAGCCAGTCCAATAAGATAATACTTATCGTTTCGGCTGCCGCGGTTGCGATTATCGCTTTTATAGTAGTTACCGTTATCGTAGTAAACAGGAGTGCAGGTAATAATGCATCAGTCGCAACGGACACTGTTCCCGCAGCACCGTCCGTATCGGCAGATGATACAAACGGTCAGGAAAACGAGAATCCCGGTGAAGATGTCGGAATGGTAACCGAGGGTGGTTCAACGACCATGACAGACAATCCCGCCAGCCTTGGTAAAATAGACACCAGTAAACTTACTGCGGCCGCAGGATATGAGTTTCCTGACAGAGGCATCACTTTTGACAGCAGTACTCAGCTCACACTCGATGCTGATGAGGATGTGCTCACAATAGGTTATGATCCTCTTGACGGTTCAACAGGAAAGATATATATGGTTGATTTCGGACAGTGCGGCGAGGTTGAATCATATATGGATACAATAGAAGACGTTGCAGTATGGCAGGATATTGAGTATACAACAGACCTTACTCCGCTTACTGTGGGTAATTACCCCGGCTGGCTTGCGGGATTTACCGGCCTTGGCAATTCTCTGTACAAGAATGGGTATGTACTTCTGATAACTCCTTATGTAGGTGTCAGCCGTCGCATGGTCGGACTTATTGGTGAGGATACCAAGGTATTCAATGAGATCATAAATACCCTGAATATAGACGGGGCACATACGGAGGATCTGTCGGGAGTTGATACAACAAATACCTACAAGATCCCGCGTAACAGTGACACAGACTCATCGGGTGACGGATATCTGTTTGCCGACAGTTCGGAAAGGCTTTTGACACAGGCTGATATCGATGATCTGTACCGTCGTGTTGAGAATGCATATGCACAGGAGAACAGTGGAAATGATGTCAAATACTATATGTCCATGGTACTGTGCTATGCAAGAAATGAGATATTTGCACGTAACGGAAGGAAGTTCTCGTCATCCGAGCTTCAGGAGTACTTCAACGGAATGGACTGGTATGAACCGAAGTATGATGCCAAGGAATTTGACTATGTTAATCTGACTGAGATTGAAAAGAAGAATGTTGATTTTATCAAGGAGCAGGAGAAGACCTATGGTACCTATACTCCGAAGAAGTGATATAAATAAAAAGAGTATGCCTGCACGATATATGCTGATCGCGGCCGCGTTGTTAAGTGCGTCGGTGCTTGGAGGATGCGCAGATCCTTCAGCGGACCCTTCCGCGACCGGACAGACTGAAATTACGAAGTCTTCCGAAGATGAGAATGTTATAGTTATTGTTGACGACAGTGATCCCACAGGAAATAACAATAATACTACAGAAAATTTTGTGGATATTATAAAGGATACGGGGAGTAATGCTCCTGTTGTGGGAGGAGTGGTGTCAGGCGGTTCGATAACAGATGGTATTAATGGCGGCGATGCCGTCGGTTCTCTGATAGGAGGTGCTACCGGTGAAGATGATCCGGATGGATCCGGAAACGGCGGTGATGGTTCGGATAATGACAGCGGACAGGCACAGGGAGAAAACGGAGGAGATGACACGGACTCCGGTGATACCGGCCTGCCGGGTGGTCTTGGCGGTACGGGTTCCGGCGATGGCGGAGCACAGGACAGCTCGCCCGCAGAGTATAGTGATAAGCAGCCGGTTTCCCTGGATCCCTCCTGGAAATATGCCGATTACTCCAAGATAAACAGTGGCAGCGCTGTATTTTACAAGGCTTCAGGGAACAGGAAGGGCAAGGTTATCGGTGTCAACGCGGGACATGGGACTAAAGGAGGTGCTTCGGTCAAGACTTACTGCCATCCGGATAAGAGTCCCAAGGTTACGGGAGGCACTACATCTTCCGGAGCTGTTGAGGCAGCGGCAATTTCGGGAGGCATGACTTTTCATGACGGTACAACCGAGGCAAAGGTTACACTGAATACTGCGCGTTTTCTTAGGGATGAGCTTCTTAAACGGGGATATGACGTACTGATGGTCAGGGACGGAGATGATGTACAGCTTGACAATATTGCCAGGACAGTAATGTGCAACAATATTGCCGACTGCCATATATCTCTTCATTGGGACGGAGATCAGCTGGATTACGATAAAGGGTGTTTTTATATAGCTGTACCAGACGGTATTAAGAATATGGAACCTGTCGCAGGACGCTGGCAGCAACATGACAGTCTGGGCGAGGCGCTTATCGGTGCTCTTAAGGCTGACGGTTTTAAGATATGTAACGGCGGAAGTATGAAGATAGACCTGACGCAGACATCCTACAGTACAATACCTTCCGTTGATATAGAACTTGGAAATAAGGCCTCCGATCACTCCGATGCGAGACTTAAAGCGCAGGCGGCAGCGCTGGCAAAGGGAGTGGATGCATTCTTTTAGTTTTCCAGCACTTTGAGCACGGTAATATTTCTGCACTTCTCATCTGAAGCAAGATCATATAATTTGGTTTTTGAAATAACATATGGCCTCATTATAACCGCTTTTGTGTTTTTGAGCACATATCCGACATCCTGATTGGAAAGAAGTACTTTTGATCCGATGGGATAGGGGACAATGAATTCAAATAAAGCGCGGATACATTCAATGGAATATAAACCGCAGCCCTGCAGATATTCGAGGGCATCCACCTGATTCATGGGAATTCTGCTGTATGCCTGCACAGTTACGAGATTGTCAAATGCAGAAGCCAAACCTACTATTTGCGCGGACATGGATATCCTGTCTTTCGTTACTCCTACCGGATAGCCCTGTCCGTCGATTTTTTCATGATGCTGCCATACAGCGTATGTTGTATTGACCGGATATGAAAGCTTCTGTAACAGGCGGAACATGATCTCGGGATGTTTTCGCAGAATGACTTTATCCGCATCATCGGCATTTTCTTTATTATATAAGTCCGGTCCAAAGCTTGCTTTTCCCAGATCATGGTATAAAGCACCGATTGCTATTTCTTCGATCGCCTTAGCGTTAAACCCCAAAGTCATGGCTATACCCGTAGAGAGTACACAGGTATTGAATGTGTGATGATAGATCCAGTTCTTGAAGGTACGCGTGTAATCTTCGGTCTCGTACAGGAAATTATCATGGTTGTACTTGGCCCGCAAATGTCTTATAAGCTCTCTTGTCATATCTTCAAGATGTTTTCTATGTGCTTTGAAACCCGCATCAAATGGATTGTCAAATATAGTCCTGTTTGCGAACAGTTCCTTGATCTGTTTGATGAACGCGATCTTCTCGTCCTCGTTTACAAGAGGCTCAGACAGAGGTATCTGCTCTCTGCGTATCGGATTATCATGTTCTATGTAGCAACCCTTGAGTGTGAGGGTTTTTATGGCATTTATTCCCGATGCGGTAAGTTTGTTTCCCTTAGCCAGCAATACCTTGAACTCGTCATTATAGATTGTTCTTGCCAGCCTGTCACCGGCCATAAGATTTGATACTTTTACAAATTCTTCCATTATACATCCCCCTTAATGTTATAAAAAAATGTTCCGCTCAGTAGTCATGATAACAATTGTAGGACGTAATTTCAATGGAAAAGCTTCATTGAATTTGGAAATTTCAGAAAAATAATACGATTTATCCTCATTTGAGAGCCTCGGAAGGGCAGGTACGGTGAAATTCTATTTGGAGAATGAAATGAAATCATGTATCATTAGAGCAGGAGGGCTGAATAATATGAATACAAAACGACGGTGTTTGGGGAGAAAAGGGAAAATCAAACGGATAATTGCAGTATGGCTGTGTATTACAGTTATAACCGGAATATGCGGATGCCATCTGAGTAAACCCAAACCGCCAAAGGAGAAGGTGGTTGTTGAAAAGGTGCATGAAATGATAAATGAGGATATAAGGCTCGTTGAAAAGGTTGATGACGAAAATTATATCTTTGCATCTAATGTAAGGGATCTTGAGTTTGAGCTAAATCTTCATGCCGAAACCGTTAACATAGACGGTTCGGATTTTGGATATACGGGAGATTACAGTTACCGGAATAATTACCGGGAGCAGGTATATGCATTCTACAGGGAGAGGATCGAGCAGCTTATGAAAGAGCACGGGTTTACGGCAAGTGCGCAGTCCGATCCCGATATGCCCTGCATAGACTCATTTACAATTGCTGCCTACAACTGGCTGGAAACCGCGGAGATAGAGAATATCAATGATTTCCTGAAGGATCTTCGTGATCTGAGCAAAGAAGATGCACAATATCATAACGGTGATTATGATTTTGATTTTCAAATTACGTTTCTCTGGATAGATGTATGGGGCGGCAGGAAGGAATATATACGTACAGCCGGAAATTACAGTTATTCCAACAAGATCGGCCCCGGAACTACCGATGAGGAACTGGATGTCCGCAACCTTCGTGTAACTTCCAACAGACTGGGAAATGTAATCCCCCCGCTGTATAACGGTATTCTGATAGAGCTTGAGGGCGATATGGAGGATTGATGCAGTGATCGTCCCTGAGAAGGACAGATGAGGGAACTGTAGTTGAAGTTGGTAGTGTAAAGCAGATTATTAAAACTGAGAACTGTCATAAGGGATCCGTAGCATTATGATATATAAAGGAGATTAAGTGGATGAAGGTTGATATTTTTCAAAAAAGCATACATATGATCGCTTGTGTAACGGTGTCATTGATACTTTCGGTAAGCATTATTGGATGTAATAAGACGGGTGATCCGAAAGCAGATGGAGATACAACCGTCACATCTGATTTTCTTATGATGGAAGCATATTATTCGCCGGGTGGTGAGATAACGGAGGAAGAAAGGGAGCGTTTATGGGAAAAGTACCGGATATTCTCTACAGGTGAAGTCGTAGATAAAAATGACAGGAAGATAAAGCTGACAGATAAAGATTTTGACAAGATCGCAGACTATTACAGAAAATTTTGTAAGGGAAAAGTAAAGAGTAAAAAAATTGACGCCCAGGACTGTTCTTCCTACGATATAACTGTCTATGACAAAGACAGAGAATACGTGTTTTCATCTGACGGAAGTGAGCAGAGCGAGTCGGTAGAAGACATCTTTGGTATCATCTCACCTTATTTCGCAGAGTAAGGAAGCTTTATGGATTTTTTGAGCACTTAACCAATGGATGTTGATAGGAAAACATTTATATGTTGCGTGCAATTAAAATGTATGCAATAATATGTTATATAATATATCTTATTTGAAATTGTCTGTGAGTGTATAAATGTAAATTTGGTAGTGTAAAGTAGATTATGAAAGTTGAGAACTGTCATAAGGAATTCACCGCAAGCGGTACCCCTTATGACAAAAATGGAGGAGATAGTTTATGGAATTCACAATGATCGAGGCAGGATGGTTGTCGCTTATCCCGCCGGTGCTTGCCATTACACTGGCACTTATTACCAAGGAGGTTTATTCCTCATTGTTTATCGGGGTGTTTTCAGGGACCCTGATCTATGCATTTGCAGGCGGAGGAAGCATTTTTACCGCGGCTTCAACAATGTTTGACCTTATGTATTCCAAAATGGCGGACAATGCGTATATGATCATATTCCTGTCATTACTCTGGGGTGTCGTTATACTGGTGTCAAAGTCGGGAGGAAGCGAAGCCTACGGACGATGGGCAGGAAAGAAGCTTAACAGTAAACGTTCCGCTGCCATTGCAACTTCTTTGCTTGGTCTGCTCATCTTTATTGATGACGGTTTCAACAGTCTGACAGTAGGAACCGTGATGCGTCCGATAACCGACAGGCTGCGAATATCAAGGGAGAAGCTTGCATATATAATTGATGCGACAGCAGCACCAATATGTATAATCGCTCCTGTTTCGAGCTGGGCGGTAGCTGTTGCCAGTGAAGTCAGTGAGGAGGGCGGTTTCAATGTCTTTCTGTCGACAATTCCCTACAATATGTATGCATTGATGACAATTGTCATGGTATTTGTTATCGCTGTCACAGGTAAGGATTTCGGACCGATGAAGAAGGCAGAAGATAATGCGGCGAAGGGTTTGCAGAATTCGGCCGCAGATATACAGGACATGGCTTCTGACGATGATAAAAAGGAAGAAGGGAAATCCGCACAGGGCAAAGTCATTGACCTTGTACTTCCGCTCCTTGTACTTGTTGTCTGTGCAATACTCGGAATGGCCTACGTGGGTGGCTTCTTTGAGGGAGTGAGCTTCTCGGAGGCGATAGGCTACAATCCGACAGGAGGCCTTACTCTCGGAGCATTTGCGGGACTGCTCACAGCATTTGTTTTATACATCCCAAGAAAGCTTATGAGTGCCAAACAGTTCATTTCGTACATAGTGGAGGGTATAGGAAATATCGTTCCTCCGATGCTTATACTGATACTGGCATGGAGTCTGGGAGGTGTGTGCAGACAGCTTATAGGAACGGGAGTGTTTATCTCGGGATTTGTAAGCAATTCGAATTTACCGCTGGGTTTCCTTCCGGTTATTATTTTCATAATAGCTGCGTTTATGAGCTTTTCGATGGGAACTTCATGGGGGACCTTCGGAATGCTGATACCCATAGTTACAATGATCTGCAGCGCAGACGGAGCGGGAGTTTATCTTGTTCCGGCACTTGGGGCAACTCTTGCGGGTTCCGTATACGGTGATCACTGTTCGCCTATCTCGGATACGACGATACTGTCTTCGACGGGCGCCGAATGTCCGCACATACGTCATGTTGAAACACAGCTTCCGTATGCCACGCTGGTTGCTGTAATATGCGGAATCGGATATCTGATCTCGGGATTTTTATTAAATCCATGGGTATCCATCGTTGTGGGTATAATACTGATCATCCTGGCTGTTAACGTACTTAACAGGTTCGGGGAAAAGATGGGAAGATGAATGACGCTCCAAATCCTTTGAAGTGAGAGGGATTCTGATAGAAAGAAGGAAATTGGTATGAATGCTAAGGAATTTGACATTCAGGAGTATATGAGCAGGGGTGTCGAGCAGGTAGTGGGCGATGCGCTTAAGGCAACACTTAAGGATCCTAAAGAAAGTGCTTTTATGCTGCGTTTTGCGGCTTCAAGCAGAGCAGCCACACGGAAGCGTAAGAGGGCGGAGAAGTCCGGTGAACATATCCCTCCGTTTCTGATCGCGAGTATCACGAGTGAATGTAATCTTCACTGTGCCGGCTGTTATTCAAGGTGTAATCACGCAACTGTGGATGAGGAACCCGTAAGTCAGATGAGCGATGAGGACTGGTTAAGGGTGTTTGATGAAGCGGGGGAACTGGGAGTGAGCTTCATCCTGCTTGCCGGCGGTGAGCCGATGTTCCGTCCTGATGTTATTAAGGCGGCCGGCAGAAAGAGCGATATAATGTTTCCTGTATTCACAAACGGAACTTATATGAGTGACAGATATTTTGAACTGTTTGACAAATGCCGCAACCTCATCCCGATCATGAGTATCGAAGGAAACAAAGAAGTTACTGATGAAAGAAGAGGACAGGGCGTGTACGATAAGCTGATTTCAAACATGGATGAGCTTAAACATCGCGGACTTATATTCGGCGTGTCTGTTACAGTCACCACTGCCAATATAGATGAAGTGACCTCGGAGTCATTCCTTAATGAGCTTAAGAGCAGAGGATGTAAGGCAGTCATTTATGTTGAGT
>JAEEHY010000160.1 GCA_016281085.1 Lachnospiraceae bacterium | reverse complement strand
ACTATTCAGAACAGCACATAAATTTTAAAATATGACTCTCATGCTTGCATGATAGAGGCATATTTTATAAATTTATGTATTGGATGAATCCAAAACAGCGAAAAATACGAAGTATTTTGAGCTTGTTCTGAATAGTTACGAGTGAAAATAACAAAAACAGGGCGTGTTACCACGCCCTGTAATTACCGCTCAGTGCCAGAAAGGCGAACATATACAGACAGTTGTCGTAGTATCTTCTGTCTCCTTTCCTTAACGGAGTATCAAAGAAATCGCGTATCCAACGATATGCGGTTTCTTTTGTTTTGTCATCAACACCGTCGCGCAATACTGCAAGAGCTCCCTGGGTGGTTGCGGCCTGCATACCTGTCGGATGCAGTGCAGGCTCGTCAAGCCTTGTTCCATCAATCTCATATACGGAATAGCGGGTGTCTTCCGGTTGACTGTCAAGGAAGGTGATCAATCTGGCGGGAGCGGACAGATGTCCGCAGTCTTCTCCGAACCATTCACAGTCAAGACCTATATTTGCTGCCGTACGGTATGAATCTGAAAAGAACAGATCATGTCTTTGCGGATGCGAATTCCACTTGTAGGGAGGACGCATCGGAGAGCCGTCAAACGCAGCATATTCGGCGTTCATTCCTGTATCCCGGTCGCATGCCGCCGCCAGATATCTACGGCTTGCGGCTGCGGCTTCTTTAAAGAACTGTCGGTCTTCCTCATTGGCCCACAGTGCCCACAGTTCATAGAAGTGGGGAAGATGGTATGAAGGATCGGTGAAATCGCAGCCCGCAACAAACAGTACCTGCTTGTTATCATGGTTCCACATGGGGGCACCCTGACGTCCGTTCTCACCCTTGTGAAGGCAGGCACTGAGTATGGCACGCGCATGCTTTGAATATTCAAATATGCCATCGCCGTCACCCCATCTGTGTGAGGCAAAGAACAGGGACATTGCGAAGAATTCCTCTCCGTCGGGAGCTGCCCCCTCGAAATTGTGTCTGCCGTCAAGGCTGCATGACCATGCAAAGTAGCCTTCCTCCGGACCGTCCTTCTGCCACATATAGGTGTAAGCCCACTTCCATATCCTGTCAAATTCCTCTTTTTTATCAAGCTGGACACAGATCATCATACCGTAGGACATTCCTTCCGTACGGACATCTGTATTTCCCGTATCTACGAGATATCCCATATCATCGCCGGCTTCATGATATATGCGTGTATCTTCATCTCCGTAAAAGAAGGTGTTGAATATTTCATCAAGCCTTTTGTTTATCGTATCCTCTTCTATTCCTGCTTCTTTGAACAGGTTTCTGTATATTCCTGTTTTAAATGCGTTCATTCCTTTTTCCTCCGGTATTTGTCATAAGGGGTACCGCAAAGCGGTGGATTCCTTATGACGGTTCTCTGCTTTCATATTCAGCTTTACATTTCCATTTGTCATAAGGGGTACCGCTGCACTGATATTTGTGCGAAGTAAGTTTTACCCCTCGGGTCATACTATATTGCATCACATATAGTAGCATATATACATGGGTTCATTCTACAGAAAAATCAGTATTTTTATGTAAATTTACAGAAATATTGTTGTTTATCCCCCGAAATTATTGTATTATATATAAGGCGAATATTACCAAATCCACTCAGTGAAAGGAAGACAATATGTTAGCGACACTTATTCCTTTATTCGACGAGAATATGTCGGTCAAGGCATATTCATTGTTTACGCAGAAGGCTAATTACCTCGCGAATCCGATATATTTGGGAACCGGATTCAATGACGGTGCGGGTCATATCACGGGACTTGAGGTCATCAATTCGATGGGCATCGAGAGTCTTACGAGCGACAGCGATATATTCGTACCCGTTACCAATGTTTCACTGTTTTCCGATATTGATGCTCAGTGTGATGCACCGAGTAACAGGATATGTATTCTTATTGACAAGAGCGTAAGACCTGAGGATATGTATGTGAACAGGATCAATGAGCTTAAGGAGATGGGATTTAAGTTCGCGATCCGTAAGCTTATGGTTCCTGATTTCGAGCCGTACAGGAGCATACTTAAGCTGATGGATTACATCATGCTCGATCATAAGAAGATAGTCATAGAGAAGGCAAGGATCTATTTCACCAAGGTTTATCCCGATATCAAGCTTATTGCCGGTAATATAGAGAATCAGGAAATATTCGACGGCCTTAAGGAAAGAGGCGGATACCAGCTGTACGAGGGTGAATTCTACCGTGTTCCCATTACAAGAGGCAGCAAGGAAGTAGCTCCGGTCAAGATCAATTACATCGATCTTCTGAATACGGTAAACAATCCGGACTTCGACCTTACGGATGCGGCTGATATCATCCAGCGTGATACCGCTCTGGTTATTTCACTGCTTGAGATGGTTAATCATATGGCCATCAATTCGGAGATCACCTCCATAAGGCATGCGGCTGCAATGCTTGGACAGCGTGAGCTTAAGAAATGGATAACAACAGCCGTTACGAAACAGCTGTGTGATGACAAGCCCAGTGAGGTTGCAAGGGTATCGCTTCTTCGTGCGAAGTTCGCCGAGAATCTTGCTCCGATATTTGAACTGGCAGGACAGAAGCAGGAGCTCTTCATGATGGGTCTGTTTTCTGTATTGGATGTTATCCTTGACAAGCCGATGCCTGAGGCTCTTCAGATGCTGAAGGTTTCCAAGAGTGTTTCCCAGGCTCTTATCGACAGGGAAGGCCCTTATGCCGAACTGTTCGACTTCATTGTTCAGTACGAGAGTGCGAACTGGACTGAGATCGACCGTCTGATGATCCTTAAGGAGTTTGATGCGGACGCTGTTTATGCGGCTTATATAGACACTCTTAAATGGTATCGTGAGCTGTTTATTAAGTAAGGGGTGTTATTTGCAAAAAAGGGGTTGAAAGTGTGTGAAACCCTTGAAAAATCGCAATTTTCAGCTTGACAAAAGTTTGTAAAAAGTTTATATATAGGTGTAGACGTCTAAAGGGCGTAAATAAACACTCACAACATTATAGGAGGAGTTAGGAAATGAATAAGACTGAATTGGTTGATGCTATGGCTGCTAATGCCGGATTGACAAAGAAGGCTGCTGAAGAGGCACTTAAGGCTTTTACAGATGCTGTTGCTGCAGAGTTAAAAAAGGGTGGAAAGGTTCAGCTTGTAGGTTTTGGTACATTTGAGGTAGCTGAGAGGGCTGCAAGAGAGGGTAGAAATCCTCAGTCAGGCGCTGTTATGAAGATCGCTGCTTCCAAGGCACCTAAGTTCAAGGCAGGTAAGGCTCTTAAGGATCTTGTTAACGGAAAGTAATTTAATTTCGATACAGAACAGAGGACCTTCGGTCCTCTGTTTTTTGTTAAGTGAAAGTATAGTCGTTCCTGAGTTATATATCATAAGGTGAAACACAATGAGATTGGACAAATATTTAAAGGTATCGCGTATAATCAAGCGCCGTACGGTTGCGAACGAGGCCTGCGATGCGGGCAGAGTCACAATAAACGGCCGCCCGGCCAAGGCATCTGCTGATGTTAAGGAGGGGGATGTGCTCGAAATACAGTTTGGTACCAGGCCTGTAAAGGTAGAGGTGCTCAGCGTTAAGGAGACAGTCCGCAAGGAAGAGGCCAAGGAGATGTTTAAATACCTGTAGACAGCTTGACTTGAAGCCGTTTTGAGTTTATTATAAAAAAGAAGCAATTCAGGGGATTTGATTAAGGGGTAGAGTTAAATGGCAAAGAGGAAGATTGCCTTTAAGAAGCAGCGGCAGAACAGGCTGGGAATGCTTCTGGTAATGTCGGTAGTGCTTATGATGTGCGTTGTCATGATCGTAAGTATGACTTCATTAAGGGAAAAGAGAAACGGCTACCTTGAGCGCGAGGCGAGTCTTCAGAAGCAGATAGAGGCAGAGAACAAGCGCACCGAGGAGCTTAAGGAATATGAGAAATACACCAAGACCGCGGCTTATGTTGAAGAGGTGGCCAAGGATAAGCTGGGGCTGGTATATGAGGATGAAATAGTATTTCAGGCGGAAGAGAAATAAAAGCACAGATTGTATCTGTGCTTATCTTTTGTTTTAAAATAGGGCTGAGTATATAAATGAACAGACTGACCTTGCAGGTATTTAAATATTGCAAACGGGAAGGGCTTCTGAAGGACGGGATGAAGATTGTTGCAGGCGTGTCCGGAGGGGCTGACTCAGTGTGCCTTCTGAAGATGCTTAGGGAGATGACGGACCGGCTTAAGCTTGATATTTTTTGTGTCCACATCGAGCATGGTATAAGAGGAGAAGAGTCAAGACAGGATTGTGAATTTGTCAGAAGGCTGTGCGCTGATCTTGCGGTGCCGCTTAAGATATATGAAGAGGATGTTCCGGCGCTTGCGGCAAGGATGGATATGACGGTTGAAGAGGCAGGGCGTTACATCAGATACAGGGCGTTTGAAGAGGTACGCAGAGAAGAAGGCGCCGATGCCATAGCCGTCGCACATCATCTTAATGACCAGGCGGAAACAGTGCTCTTCAACATGGCACGCGGAAGCGGAATAAAGGGGATGTCGGGAATGTCTCCCCGTAATGATATGATAATCAGGCCTCTGCTCGGTATT
>JAEEHY010000159.1 GCA_016281085.1 Lachnospiraceae bacterium | reverse complement strand
ATGACAGCCACGTTAAGCTTCCTCCCTACAGGAAGTCCCGGATGAAGTTCTTCAAGTACACCCTCATATCCGTTCTGCGCCGCTATAAGCTTCGCTTCCCTTATCTTAACAGACTTCTCATAATATATCCTCGTACAGTTACTCATACACTCATGGGTACAGATCGAGCCTGTTGTAAACGGAAGAGGATTGTTCTTCATGATCACCTTAAGAGCCTGGGTATATTTCTCCTCGTCTATAAGACTCAGATAACCGGTTATATCCTGACCTATGGGGCAGCCCTCAACACATGGCGCTATAAAGCAGTCCGTAAGCGGTATCCTGCCCTTTCTCCTTATAAGGATATCCGACTTAAGAGGCTTGGTATAATAGTTATTGAGCTTGACACGTTCCGCCATACGCCTGAGGAGTCCGGTCCTGGTTCCGTAAAAATCACTGTAGGACCACTCGTTGAATGTATATGAGAACTGCTTAAACCTGTTATAACCGCCCGGTTTAAGGATTGTAGTATTCATCGTTATCGGCCATACACCGGCTTCGAAGATATCTTCAACATTGTTGGCATCTGCACCACCCGAAAAGCCGATCCTGAGCCTTCCGTCGAAATCCTCGCTGATACGGGCGGCCAGTGCCACCGACAGCGGGAACAGTGCCTTGCCCGACAGCTTGAGTTCCTTGGAACGTTCACCCTTGCTGATGACCGGGAACGATCCTGTAAGCTTCACACCAAACAGCCTGTTTTCCTTGTTCGCAACTCCCAGAAGCTTGTTTATGAGCGGGATCATATCGTAATATCTGACACTTTTCTCAACTGCTTCCTTATTGATCTCAATATCGTAATAACCCATTGAATCAAGAGTATTCCTGCAATATTCATAGCCCAGGAGTGTCGCATTTATCTTGATGCCGATATCCATCTTACGCTCGATCATAAGATATTTGGCTATACTCTCAAGCTCCTTTACGGAACAGTCAAGAGGAGTACATACAGATACGGATCCGGAGATCCTCGGCGAAATATCATCTATATCATCTAGTGTGAAATTCTCAAACAGATCTATGTTATCACGCAGCCAGTCAAGGCACTCCTTGAATGTCCTTGATTTGGTGGCATCAAGCATCTTTTCAAAAAAAACGGACATTTCAGATGAACTGAAATCCTCATAGGTATAGCCGGCCGAAATGTTAAAGATAAAGCCGTCCATACCGCCCATTTCATACTCAACTGCCAGAACCTTAAGGGCAACATATGCCTTGCAGTATTCTATATATGATTCCTCAAATGTAAGGTTGGCCGCACCCTCAACATTGTATCCTTCGCTTCCGGCAGCTATTTCGGGATCCTGATCAAGATGCCTCGGACATACTGTGCGCAGCTCAAAGAAACGGCAGCCTGCCGCATATGCCGCTATTATACTCTGTGCGTACTGGGTATGGGGTCCGGAAGCAGGGCCAAAGGGCGTTTCCATTTTCTCACCGTAAACATTGAGTGTCTTGAACGGATTGGCCTGATAAAAATCACGAACTCCGAAAATAGAGCCGGATTTCTTCTGTTCATTTATGATCCATTTCATGAGATGCGGAAATGTAAGCGGTCGTAAATTGTTTATCATGATGCGCTCCCCTTAATATTATAATTACAGTTGCTTTTAGTATAGCATATTTATAATCACAAAAAAAGACGACTGTAACAAACAATTGTCTTTCGTCGTCTTTAAACTTATCTTCGTTTATCTGTTTTATATCTTTTACTGTGCAGCCTACCAGGTCAGTACGCTCGCACCCCATGTAAGTCCTGCTCCGAAGCCTGCAAATACGAGCTTATCGCCTCTTTCAAGCTTACCCTCCCTGTTGATCTTATCAAGCACCATGGGGATGCTGGCTGCTGAAACATTTCCTGTCTCCTGTATGCATGCCGGAAACTTATCCATTGACTGGCCAAGCCTCTTGGCTATTGCCTCTATCATTCTTAAGTTAGCCTGATGGATCACGAAGTACTTTATCTCATCTGCCGAAATTCCGGCCTTGTCAAGAACCTCATTTATCGATCTGGGTACTGTCCTTACTGCGAACTTATATACCTCCTGGCCCGCCATCCTAACATAAGGATAATCCCATTCATTGTGAACGTACGGATTCTGAAGAGGTCTTGCCTCACAGCCGAGTGCCGGACCTGCCTTACCGTCAGTACCGAGTACCGAACAGATAACTCCCTCTTCCGAAGCCTTTATCACCGTGGCTCCGGCTCCGTCTCCGAACAGTATGCAGGATGATCTGTCCTCCCAGTTCATGATACGGCTTAAGGTCTCTGCTCCGAATATCAGGATGTTCCTGTACATTCCTGATTTTACATAAGCATTTGCAACACTGATGGCGTACAGATATCCCGAGCAGCCTACCACCATATCAAAAGCTGCAGCCTGCATTGCATCCAGACCCGCCTGTACCTCTCCCGAAAGGAAGGGAAGCAGATGGTCAGGAGTAACCGTTGCGGCTATGATAAGGTCGAGCTCATGTGCATCCATACCGGCATTGTCCAATGCCTTCTTACACGCTTCTATCGCCAGTGAAGAGGTGCCCTCTTCAACCGCAAGATGCCTTGCCTTAACACCTGTTCTCTCGGTTATCCATTCATCCGATGTATCCATGATCTTTGCAAGATCGTCATTAGTTACCCTTAACTTGGGAATAGCCATTCCCGTACCCATTATCCTAGCTAACATTTCTTTCTCCCGTAGTTATTTCCTTTTTATCCTGTCCTTCCATGCTTACCGGACAGCTTTTATTTTAGTCCGGTTTATCGGACACTATACCTTTTCCCGTTATAACTCCACATCGTTGTAACTCTGTATCATTGCGCTTTTTAACAATTACCGTCAGAACTTCCTGAATCTCTCGTATCTCTCCTCTGCCCAGCGTTCACCGCTCTTATTGGCTCCCACCTTGAGATATTCCTTCAGGTTCTTCTTGATATACAATGCTATTGAACGCAGTGTCCATTCATTCGCTCCGCCATACTCCGGAATTATCTTCTCGATGATGCCAAGTTCCTTAAGGTCTGATGCCGTAAGCTTCATTACGCCTGCTGCCTCCTCAACCCTGTCACTTGATTTCCACAGTATTGACGAAAATCCTTCAGGTGAAAGGATGGAATATGTGGCATTCTCCATCATCCACACTTCGTTACCCACTGCAAGTCCAAGCGCACCGCCGCTGCCGCCTTCACCTATCATCAGGCTTATTATCGGTGTTTTCAAAGCAGACATCTCGTACAGATTACGTGCAATAGCCTCACCCTGTCCGTTCTCTTCGGCTTCCTTGCCGGGATATGCTCCCGATGTATTTACAAAGGTTATTATAGGCATCCTGAACTTCTCAGCCAGCTTCATAAGACGAAGAGCCTTACGATAACCCTCCGGTGAACACATACCGTAATTCCTGTATGCACACTCCTCGAAATTCTTACCCTTCTGGATACCTATAACCGTTACAGGCTGTCCGTCCAGATATGCAACTCCTCCGATAACCGCATGGTCATCACCAAACAGCCTGTCACCGTGAAGTTCGAAGAAATCATCAAAGATTATGTTCATGTAATCCATGGTTGAGGGCCTGTCAACCGAACGGGCGGCCTTTACCTTTTCCCATGCCGAAAGCGGAAGCGATTTCATCTCCTGCTCACGTGCCACCTCTTCGGGCTCTGCATTGTCCGCACTGCTCACAAAGAAATCGGCATAGCCCTTAACTCCGGTATACAGCTTTATAAGCTCATAAAGTGTCTTCTTTAAATATTTGCGCTCAACTATCGCATCGACGAAACCATGCTCAAGCTGGAACTCCGCGCTCTGGAAGCCGCTCGGAAGCTTCTCGCCTATTGTCTTCTCAATTACTCTGGGACCGGCAAATCCGATAAGAGCACCCGGCTCCGCAAGTATGATATCTCCCAGCATCGCAAAGCTGGCAGTAACTCCTCCTGTCGTAGGATCGGTAAGCACCGGTATATACAGAAGTCCTGCATCAGAATGCCTCTTAAGCGCAGCGGACGTCTTCTCCATCTGCATAAGCGACATGATACCCTCCTGCATCCTTGCACCGCCCGAACAGCAGAACAGAACGACAGGAAGACGTTCCTTTGTCGCCTTCTCAACCGCCGCCGTTATCTTCTCTCCGTACACATGCCCCATCGAACCCATAAGGAATCTTGAATCACATATTCCAAGTACAACTGGGAGTCCGTTTATTGTAGCGCGTCCTACCGTCATTCCTTCCTTCTGTCCGGTCTTCTCCTGCACCTCTTTCAGCTTTTCCTCATACCCCGGAAAATCAAGCGGATTGGAGTTCTCAAGATCGGTAAACCATTCCTCAAAGGAATCGGGATCCGCAACCATCCTTATCCTGTTACGCGTTCTCACCCTGAAGTAGTATCCGCACTTACCGCATACATATTTGTTCTCTACCGTCTCCTGTTTGGGCAGTACCGCACCGCACAGCTTACAGGTTACGGTTTCCTCTTCGGATTTAGCGGTTTTCTTTAATGTCAGATAGTTCTTGGCATTCTTAAATCCTTGCCACATTTTTTTCTCCTTACCACGATCTTTACTTTATGTTCATTTGCCGATCGCAAACATAATCTCAGCGCTGCAGGCAAGCTCACCGTTTACGGTTGCCTTACCCTCTCCTATACCGATGGGACCCTTCAGCTTTGTTATCTCCATCTCAAGTGTAAGTACATCACCCGGAACAACCTTCCTCTTGAACCTGGCCTTGTCGATACCTGCAAAGTAGGCTGTTCTTCCTTTCATTTCCGGCATCGACAGTACGGCTACCGCTCCCGCCTGTGCCATTGCTTCCACGATAAGTGCTCCAGGCATCACGGGCTCACCCGGAAAATGTCCGTTAAAGAACGGCTCGTTGTAGCTTACACACTTTCTTGCCCTTACAGTCTTACCTACTTCCATCTCCTCGATCGCGTCGATGAGCATGAACGGCTGACGATGCGGGATTATCTCCATTATTTCTTTGGCTGTAAGAACGTCCTTCTTATCTTCTGCCATACCGTTTTCCTTTCTGCTATTAACTGTACTCACCTGATGGCTTTCTATACACGCTACAGGCTGTATTTACGCCTTCTACTCACTGTACTTACTTACAAGCAGCGAGGCGTTGTGTCCTCCGAAGCCGAGCGAATTGGACAGCGCATGCTTTATATCCACATTCTCATAAGCTTCCTTACAGTAATCAAGATCCATCTCTTCATCCTGCTCGCTGTAACCGGCCGTTTTATGAATGAAGCCTTCCTCCATCTCCTTAACACAGGTTATGAACTCAACAGCACCCGCCGCACCCAGAAGATGGCCTATCATTGATTTGGTCGAATTGATCTTGATATCCTTTGCGTGCTCTCCGAAGGCTGCCTTTATAGCACGGGTCTCAAACAGATCGTTGTGATGAGTTCCCGTGCCGTGAGCGTTTATGTATTCAAGCTCCGAGGGCTCCACACCACCGTCATTAAGTGCGTTAAGCATGGCTGCCGCTGCACCCGAACCATCTTCGGCAGGTGATGTTATATGAAATGCGTCCGATGAGCATCCGTAGCCTGTCACCTCCGCATATATCCTTGCACCTCTGGCCTTTGCATGCTCAAGTTCTTCGAGCACTACTATTCCGGCACCCTCTCCCATTACGAAACCGCTTCTGTTCTTATCAAACGGGAGTGAACATTTCACAGGATCATCTACCGTAGACAACGCAGTAAGTGCTGTAAATCCGGCAACACCCGACGGTGTTATCGAACTCTCGCATCCGCCTGCCACCATGATGTCGGCATCACCATACTGTATAGTCCTGAAAGCTTCACCAATGTTATTGGTTCCTGTTGCACAGGCTGTAACAACATCTATACTCTTTCCCTTAAGTCCGAATGCTATTGATACATTTCCTGCCGCCATATTTCCTATAAGCATGGGAATAAACAGTGGATTGACTTTGTTGGGACCCTTTTCCTTAAGCTTCGTATATTCTCTTTCAATGCTTTGAAGGCTTCCTATTCCGGAACCTATTGCACAGCCCACACGGAACGGATCCTCCTTCTCCATATCTATCCCCGCATCTTCGATGGCCTCCTTTGATGCAGCCACTGCATACTGTGAAAAGAGCTCCATTCTCTTTGCAGCCTTAAAATCCATGTAGTTCTTTCCGTCAAAATCCTTCACCTCTGCCGCTACATGGCATTTATATTCGGAGGTGTCAAACTTCGTTATAGGTCCGAAGCCGAGTTTTCCTTCCTTTACTGATTTCCAGAATTCATCTACATTAAGACCTATAGGGGTAATGGCTCCCATTCCGGTCACTACTACTCTTTTTTTGCTCATTTTCTTCTCCTTCATGATTTGCTCAGCTCATGCCACCGTCGACACTGAGTACCTGGCCTGTAATATAATCCGACATATCCGAAGCAAGGAACAGCACTGCCTTGGCGATATCTTCGGCCTGTCCGGTCCTCCCGAGAGGAATGGCGGCTATTGTGGCTTCCTTTGCCTTATCAGTCATCGCTGCAGTCATTTCGGTTTCAATAAATCCCGGAGCTATCGCATTACAGTTTATCCCTCTGCTGCTGAGCTCCTTTGCAACACTCTTGGTAAGACCGATAACTCCTGCCTTGGCTGCAGAGTAATTAGCCTGTCCGGCATTTCCCATCACTCCCGAAACCGAAGACATGTTTACTATCTTTCCACTTCGCTGTTTAAGAAAATATCTCGATGCATGCCTGATCGTATTAAAGCATCCCTTCAGATTCGTATTTATTACCGCGTCAAAGGCTTCCTCACTCATCTTCATAAGAAGATCATCCTTTGTTATCCCCGCATTGTTTACCAGGATATCAAGCCTTCCCTTTTCCTTTATGATCTTATCTATCATTTCCTTGCAGGCATTATAGTCTGAAACATCGCACTGCACTGCTTCAGCCTGTCCGCCTGCCTTTATTATTTCATTTACTACTTCCTCTGCTCTGCCGGCAGATCCGTTATAATTCACATATACACAGGCTCCGTTGTCCGCAAGCTTCTTAGCCACTGCAGCGCCTATTCCTCGTGAAGCTCCGGTTACAAGAGCGATCTTATCTTTCAACATATGCCTCTAACTCCTCGGGTGTTTCTATATGATATGTGGTTACTGCAGCCATTGCATCAGCATCTCCCGTCTGATCCGCAACTGCTTTGGTGATCTTCTTCATAAATCCTGCCAGTGTCTTTCCGGGACCTATCTCAACGAAGGTATCCACTCCTTCCTTAAGCATAAGCTCTATGGTCTGCTGCCAGCGAACCGATGAAGATATCTGTTTTACAAGCAGATTTCTTATATTGACCGTGTCGGTCACTATCTCTGCCGTGGTATTTGCGATGTAGGGGACCTTAACCGGATTGATCTTTGTTTCGTCTATCACCTTTCCCAGCCGCTCCCCTGCAGGCACGAGCAATTTGGAATGAAACGGACCGCTCACATTAAGAGGCACCACCCTTTTTGCTCCGGCTTCCTTAAGTGCTTCCGAGGCTTTATTCACTGCTGCTTCTTCACCTGTTATTACTATCTGTCCAGGGCAGTTGTAGTTGGCTATACTGACCCCGAACTTTGCTTCGGGGTAGCCCGCCGGCTTTGAGGCATCAGAGAAATCCGCAAGGATTTCTTCCCTTCTGGCTCCGGATATTTCTTTACATACCTTCTCTATCTGCGCTGCATCCATTCCCAGTACTGCCGCCATGGCGCCTCCTGTGGGCACTGCTTCCTGCATGAATATTCCTCTCTGACGTACTACCTTGAATGCATCCTCATAGCTGAATACTCCCGCAGCAATAAGCGCTCCGTATTCACCAAGCGACAAACCTGCCGTATAATCACACTTTAAACCCTGCTCCTCCATAACCGCATAAACAGCAGCCTCAACTGTAAGCATGGCTATCTGTGTGTATTCCGTTATGTTAAGGTTATCATTCTCCTCGAAGCACAGGGCGGGTATATCAAGCCCCGTCACACGGCTTGCCGTATCGAATATCTCTCTTGCCTTATCATATTTATCGTACATGGCCTTTCCCATGCCGACGAACTGTGCTCCCTGCCCCGGGAACATAAACATCGTTTTTCCCATATCTGCTCCTTATCTTATATATACTCCGCTTAATTCCGTCATGTCCTTCTGAAAACACGGGCCACTAATCCCGTTCAGATTTCTTCGATTGAATATATTTACTTGCCTTAGTTACATGATTACCGGTTGGATCCAAGCAATTTCGAAGCATCTCCCATAATCTCCTCAATGATCTCCTTACAGGACATATCATTTCTGGATATAAGTCCCGCGATCTGACCCGCCATCATTGAGCCCATCTTGGTGTCACCGTCCACAACCGCTGCCTTAAGTGATCCGAGAGTCAGCTTTTCCACTTCTTCAAAAGGAACTCCTTCCTTTTCCATCTTAAGATATTCCTTTGTCATCTGATTACGCAGTACACGTACGGGGTGTCCAAAAGACATTCCCGTTACTTCTGAATCTATATCCTTGGCCTTTACTATCCTGTCCTTGTAGTTCTGATGTGCTATGGATTCTTTGGCAACCACAAACCTTGTTCCCATCTGCACAGCCTCGGCTCCAAGCATAAATGCTGCAGCCATACCGCGTCCGTCTGCTATACCGCCTGCCGCAATTACCGGTATATTCACTGCATCGACCACCTGTGGAACCAGTGTCATTGTCGTGGCTGAACCTATATGCCCACCCGATTCGGTACCCTCTGCGATCACTGCCGACACTCCGCTTCTCTCCATAAGCTTAGCGAGAGCAACGGATGCTACAACAGGGATTATCACCGTTCCTGCTTCCTTCCACATATTGATATATTTACCGGGATTTCCTGCCCCCGTTGTAACCACTTTAACCTTTTCTTCGGCAATAACCTCTGCGATCTGATCTGCCTCTGCATTCATCAGCATGAGGTTCACACCAAAAGGTTTATCCGTTTCTTCCTTGCAGGCTTTTATCTGTTCACGCACCCATGATGCAGGTGCACCTCCTGCTCCTATAATTCCCAGGCCTCCTGCATTACTTACTGCACTTGCCAGCTCGTGGGTGGCTACCCAGGCCATTCCTCCCTGTATTATCGGATATTCTGTTCCGAGAAGCTCCGTAACTCTTGTTTTCATCTTTGTCTCCTAAATATAACCGGTCAGATTTCCATTATTAATTATAGTGAATAAAATCATTTATTTCGATTTCTGATGAAATTCGCTATTCTATAGTATTTGATAATCGTAATTATGCTCCCACCCTTAGGGCTGGGAGCATAATTTAATATCTATTCATTTAAAATCTATGTATTAAGGATCAGTCCTCAGAAGCACCATGCTCCTTAAGGTATTTGATTACGTCACCGACTGTCTGTATGTTCTCAAGATCATCTGTAGGTATCTCTACTCCGAACTCTTCTTCCATTCCCATTATAAGCTCAAACAGATCCAGTGAATCAGCACCAAGATCATCCTTAAAGGAAGTCTCCTCTGATATAGCTGTATCGGTATTTAACTGCTCCTTGATCATCTCTGCTAATTTCTCTAACATAATTCTCTCTCCTTATAATTACCAATTATTTAATCGTGTATCTTCGTATACACCCGACTTTCAAATCATATTATGAGTAACATGATTTGTCAATGTTTTATTTTGGACATGGTTTGAATAGTTATTTTATTCGTTTTCCCACAACAACAAGACGACCGTTTTCAACATGGTATGCACATACCGACAATGTAATGAACTCATCACCGAATTCTGCAGTTACGCCTGTATCATACAGCTGAAGCTTCTTTATATTCTTATACCAGTCATCAAATTCAGCCTGTGTATCAGCCTGGAAAAACTTGTAATACTTAAATACATCCGTCTGCGACATCAGATATACCTGCGAGAGGAATACAGATATTATTTCATATTCACGTTCTTCATACAGACTGTCGAACTTGATTATACTGTGCTTCTTCTCGAAATCCTGCTTCCTGAACTTATCGAGATCTCCGAACATGGAACCGTTTCGCATGTTATGACCGTGTATTATCAGATTGGTACTCGGTCTTGTACCGTCCGTATAGTCAAACTCGGCTGTACCATCACCCACGACCGAATCCGTATCCATGATAAGACTTCCCGCACTTGATGCATTACCGTTGAAATCCCTGTCGAGATAATATTCCTCGTCTATGGGAGTCTGCATCACGGGATAATCAATTACCATACCGTCTATCTTAAGCCACCCTATGGTATCTTTGTTTTTGCCGTAATAATCAGCCAGAGTGGGCAGCATATCTTCCTCTGTTTTAGTTCCGAACAATAGATCATCTTCCGACAGTTGTGTCCTCATATCAACATCTACCGTATTGTTCACCTGAATGCCTGTGGGGACTTCCTTATCCTGTTCTTCTGCCTGCGCTACCTGCTCCGGTGCCTCGGGACCATGTATCAAAGCAGCTATCCCTGCCAGAAGATATATTGTGACAACAAATATCGGTACAAAAACGAGTGGAGCAAGTTCGACCTGCTCCACCCGAAATGGTAAATTTAGTTTTACTACACCTAAGAAATATCGGTTGGTAGTATTACTCATATTTTTATCTCTTATATCTTAAGCAAAATGATTCAAATAGGATTAGATGTTTTCTTTACTCTTCTTGTTGTATACATACAGTCCTGCGCAAACTGCTGCAACTACGACAAGCATCATCATAAATACTACTGTGTTGTTCTCACCTGTCTTGGGAACTGCATCATAACCTGCTCCGCTGCTGCTGCTTGCAGTTCTCTCACCAAGTACTGCTGTGTAAGTGTTCTGTGCTTCTGTAGAACTTACGATCACGCTCTTGTTGGCTGCTCTTTCTGCAGAACCGTTTGTCAGTGAACCGAATGCTGTAGCCTTCTCTGATGTAAGTACTGAAGAAACATCAATTTCCTGTCCCTCAAGACCATAGAACTTATATGTCTTGCCTGCGCTGGTTGTAGTTGCTGTTGCAACTGTTGAACCTGCAGGAGCTATTGCAGCTACCGGAAGTGCATATGCACTTGCTGTACCGGCTCCTGACTTAGTAGTGGTAGACTTTGTTGATCCGCCTGCTACATTTATAACAATCTCATAAACCTTTGTCTCTATCTCTGCGTATACATTCTTGTTGTAATTTCCGCTGCTGTCACTCGGATATGCCCTGAATACCACATTACATGTCCTTGTGAACTTATTGCTTTCTGCAAGATTCTTTACAATATTCTCAACTGTAGAAGCATCGATAGTGTACTCATCACTGCCTGCTCCCTTTGAGCTTGCTGTTGTGGTTGTACCAAGTGATGTACCGTCAAGGAGAACCTGAAGCCTTACACCCTTAACCTCTGAGATCTCTGTCTTGGTAGAACCTGTGTTGTTGCTGTCCTTACCGTCTGTTGTACCGGTAAATACCTTCTTGGGAGCCTTATACTTAAGAGCTCTGCTGTCATACTTAAGAGTAGGCTTTGAATAAACCTCTAACTTCTTCTCAACTACCTTTGTATCATCGCTGTCGATCTTGGCGTACTCGCCGTTAACCTTAGCTTTAAGCTTAACTTCCTTGCTTGAGCCGGAGTCGATATCGCCCTTGCCCTTAACCTTTACCTTCTTACCGCTGTCGCTTACGCTGAGCTCTGCATAATCCTTGCCGTCAGATACTTCCCATTCGATCGAAGCACTTGAGTCATCCTTTACGTATGCTGTGAACTCCATCTCATAGTCCTTTGTAACAAAAGCTGTGAAATCCTTGGTCTCAACCTTTGCCTGATTGATTGTCTTAACCTCAATAGTATCTGAACTCTTTACTATAGTCGTAGGATTGGAAGTAGCAACATAACCGATCAGATATACTGTTGAATTGGTCGGAAGACTGCTTGCTGCTATCTCAACATTCTCACCCGTTACATTGCTGATCGGAGTGATTGAATTGCTTGTCTTTGATGTCTTGTAGCCCCATCCGATGTAGTAATTGTCAATACCCGATACGTTTACGGTTGCCTTTGCATAAATCTTCTCTGAGTTGGCAATTGTAATAGACTCAGTACTCAGACTTCTTGTATTCTTACCTGCCAGTAT
>JAEEHY010000158.1 GCA_016281085.1 Lachnospiraceae bacterium | reverse complement strand
CTCAACAGGGCCGAGTACATAGCGAAGATGTCCGACTATGACCAGAAGATGCTTGATGCGTATATGGAGACACAGAATGAGATCGCGCAGATAAAGGAGAAGCTCGAACAGGAGGAAAAGGAGCTTGAAGAAGCGCACAGTGAACTTGAAGCCGAGCAGAGCGCACTTGAAGAGCTTATTTCGGCAAAACAGAATCAGATAGCCGTTTATGAGACAGATATAAACAACAAAGAGGCTGCGGTAAAGGAATACGAGGCTGAAATAGCGGCTCAGGACGAGATAATCAAAACACTTGAAGCCAGGATAGCGGCTGAGAGAAAGCGTCTTGAAGAGGAAAACAGGAAACGAAGGACCTATGACGGAGGAATGTTTAAGTTCCCGGCACCAAACTATACGAGAATCTCGGATGATTATGGCAACCGTATCCATCCGACCCTGGGAATTGAGAAATTCCACAACGGTATAGATCTTGCGGCTCCTTCCGGTTCGCCGATACTTGCTGCGTACGACGGTGATGTTGTCGGGGCCGGGTATTCATCAACAATGGGAAATTATATAATGCTTGATCATGGAGACAGCCTTATTACTATTTACATGCATGCATCCAAGCTGTATGTTTCTACCGGACAGTCGGTAAGCAAGGGACAGAAAATTGCTGCCGTGGGCTCAACGGGACGCAGTACCGGACCGCATCTTCATTTCGGAGTCAGGGTCAACGGGAATTATGTCAGCCCATGGAAATATCTTAAGTAGTGTTTTGAGAACTTGTCATAATCTTAATGGTTACAGCAATACTATGGAGTAGTAATGGATAATAACGAAAAACAACTGATAAATAAAGGAAGGCTGCAGGGATTTGTTGTCACATTTTTTGTAATGCTGGTCATCATGCTTGTCATGGGAGGTCTGATGTTTTTCTTCATGATAGGCAGCGGCAAGTTCAATGCCTCGCTGTTTTACGGTTCGCCGGATGAGTCGATTCTTGACAGGCACACGGAGAAAAAGATAGAAACCTTACAGAATATTATCGAGAAGAACTACCTGGACGAATATAACAGGGAAGATATGCAGGACGGACTCTATAAAGGTCTGTTTGAAAGCCTGGAGGATCCGTATTCGGTTTATTACAACGAGGAAGAATACAGTGAGATGACTGCAGACACCGAAGGAGTGTTTGAAGGAATAGGAGCATATCTTCAGCAGGATCCCGAGACCAAGGTGGTTACGGTATCACGACCGATACCTGACAGTCCGGCGGAAAAAGCCGGAATAAAGACGGGTGATGTGATAGTTGAAGTTGACGGGGAGGATGTTCAGGGCGACGATCTTAATATTACCGTTGCGAAGATACGCGGAAAGAAGGGAACCCAGGTAAATATCGGAGTCAGACGCGAAGGCAGGGACGGTGTAATACGTTTTGACATTATCAGAGACAGTGTTGAGTCAATGACAGTTGATTCAAAGATGCTTGATAACAGCATAGGATACATCCAGATAATAGAATTCGATGATGTGACTTCTTCGCAGTTCCTTAAGGCGTATAATGCGCTTAAGCGTGAGGAGATGAGAGGACTTATCATAGATCTGCGCGACAATCCGGGAGGAAGTGTCAAGACCTGTGTGGAAATAGCCGATGAGCTTCTTCCCGAGGGAATGATCGTATATACGGAGGAGAAAGACGGCACCAAAGATGAATACACATCCTCAGGCGATAATTTCTACGACGGGCCGCTTGTTCTGATCGTGAACGGAAACAGCGCCAGCGCAGCTGAAATACTGACCGGCGCGGTAAAGGATTACAAGGTGGGAACAATACTGGGAACCACTACCTTCGGCAAAGGGATAGTACAGCGTATCCTGCCGCTCGGAGACGGGACGGGTGTTAAGCTGACCATTGCAAGCTATTTTACACCTAACGGGACCAATATCCATAATGTTGGTATAGAGCCTGATGAGGAGCTGGAACTGGATGTTGACGCCTATCTGGAAGACGGTACCGACAATCAGCTTGACAGAGCTGTGGAGATCATTGAGGAGAAGATTAAATAATTATCATGAACAATGTTATCATAAAGAACGGACGTAGCGGTTCGAAAGGCTATGCCATAGGTAAGCTGTGCATTTATAAGAGAAATTCATATCGTCCCCCGAGAAAGAAAATACAGGATACGCAGGCTGAGTATTTAAGATTTGAGACAGCTCGTGAATCGGCACTTAACAGCCTTGATTCGATGTATGACAGAACCCGCATGGCAGCGGGCTCTTCGAATGCCGAGATTTTTGCCGCCCAGGCGATGATCTTAAGGGACGAGGATTATATAACAAGAATTAAGGACAATATACTTAAGGATAATAAGAATGCCGAGTGGGCGGTCAGCTCTGCAAGCCGGTTCTTTTATGAAATGTTTGAAACGCTTGACGATGAAGTCGTAAAGTCCAAGGCCCAGGATCTTAAGGATGTTTCAAACAAGCTTATAGCGCTTCTGACGGATACGGATACTGTGCTGCATGTAAATGAGCCGGTCATCCTTGCGGCCGATTACATCAGCCCGACAGAGCTTATACAGATCGATATGAGTAAGCTTAAGGGTATTGTAATGAACGAGGGTTCCGCATATTCGCATGCGGTCATCCTTGCCAAAACCCTTGGCATACCCGTAGTACTCGGGGTCGCGCTTAAGAAGGTATATGACGGTCAGGAAGCCGTGGTGGACGGAACCGGCGGAAAAGTCATAATAGGACTGGATCATGAGATAAAGCACAGATATCTGACTCTTATTGACGAGGAACTCAGGGATAAATCAAAGCTGCGTGAATATATCGGGAAAAAAGCGGTCACAAGAGACGGAAGGAGCATTGAGATTTTTGCAAATATAGGCAGACCGTCCGATGTGAAATCCGCCATGGAAAATGACTGCGAGGCGGTCGGACTTACAAGAACGGAGTTTATGTTCCTTGACAGAGACAAACTGCCTACGGAGGAGGAACACTTCAAGGCATACAGAGAGATAGTACAGGCAATGGAGGGCAGACCCGTTGTGTTCAGGACACTGGATCTTGGAGCGGATAAGCAGATCAGTGCGGTCAAGATAAAGGCCGAGGAAAATCCTGCACTCGGGAGAAGAGCGATCAGACTGTGCCTTACGGATAAAGATATATTTATCCCTCAGATAAAGGGTATTTTCAGGGCGGCGTGTTACGGAGAAGTGGCTATCATGTATCCGATGATAACTTCTGTAAGGGAGGTTGAATGGATAAATGAGATCATTGAGGAAGCCTTATCCTCTCTTCGGAAAGACGGAGTTGCATACGGAAAGGTGAGGCGTGGGATAATGATCGAGACACCGGCTGCCGCACTTATATCCGATGAGCTGGCTGAGATGGTCGATTTTTTCAGTATAGGCACCAATGATCTTACGCAGTATACACTCGCGATCGACAGGCAGAACAGTTCGCTCTCGCAGTTCTACGAGCCGTATCATGATGCCGTTATGAGGATGATAAAGATGACGGTTGACAACGGACATAAGGCCGGGATAAAGGTGGCTGTGTGCGGTGAGCTGGCGGGTGACACGACAGTTGCCGAGAGATTTATCGATATGGGAGTTGATGCATTGTCGGTAAATCCCGGGAAAATACTTGAGCTTAAAAGGTTTATATGTGAGATAGGTACATAATTAAGTTGTGTGTGCTACCGGCACATGATATAATTAAGTGGCATCAGGAGTTCCGGATAGATCATAAGAAAGAGTATTAGCATAAGGATAATTACTATCCGGTTGTATCAGAGGTAGATAATGTCGGACGGATTAGAGAAGTTCATTAAGTTCGGTGATGAAGATGATTTGCAGCAGATACTCAGCGGCAAGAGTAAAGGAGCGCATCCCAATGAGCAGTTTTCGGCAGATGACGGGCTCGTGACTCCGAAAGTAAGCCGTGAGCGAAGTGAAAGCGGTAAGCCTACGATAGTGGTCGTTGATGATGATTACCAGGCGTTGGATATTATGAAGATATATCTGTCGAGGGATTATGAGTGTGCTGTATTTTCGGATCCGAAGGAGGCAATCTTTTATATAAATTCGCATCTTCCGGATATTATCTTTCTGGACAGCTATATGACCATGATGTCTACGAAGAGGATAATGTCGATAATACGGTCATATAAGGAGCTGTCCAGGGTGCCTATATATTTTATGGTCTATGAAGAGGAGAAGGACGTGTTTGAAACAAAACCCGTTCCCGATGTGGAAGGAATAATAACGCGACCAATAGCGCGTGGTGATCTTCAGAAGATACTCGATAAGGAAAAGCTTAGGGAATACATGGAGAAAGATACTTAAAATACTGCCACCTGATGCATCAGGTGGCAGTGTTTAAAGCTTCAAAGATGCCGAACAGGGTGCGTCTTTGGATAGAACATGAACGGTTACAACAATATCAAGATACCCGCAGGGGTATAAATTAAATTATCGGAGGAAAAGGATATGATCTCATGGAACAATCTTGATACGCTTAAAAGTTATAAAGAGCTGGGTGACCTGAAGAAGGTTTCGGTAAAGGAAGTTATGTCGGGCGAAAGCGGTGAGAAGAGAGCTAAGGAATACAGCGTTCCCATGACAGAGGGAATGAGCTTCAATTACGCTGCAAAGGCTGTGGACGATGATATTCTGAAGGGACTTAAGGCACTTGCCGATGAGGCGCAGCTGTGTGCCAAGTTCGCGGCGCTCTATAACGGAGAGGTAATAAATACAGGTGAGAAGAGACTGGTCCTTCATCAGCTTACGAGAGGCCAGCTCGGTGATGATGTTGTGGCAGACGGCGTCAATAAGCGTGAATTCTATGTGGCTCAGCAGAAAAAGATAGCCGATTTTGCCGCAAAGGTTCACAGCGGAGAGATCGCCAATGCCGCAGGTGAGAAGTTCACAACAGTTGTACAGATAGGTATCGGCGGTTCGGATCTCGGTCCCAGAGCCATTTATCTTGCACTCGAGAACTGGGCTAAAAAGAACGGCTGCTTTAAGCTGGAAGCCAGGTTCATAAGCAATGTCGATCCCGATGATGCTGCGGCAGTGCTTAACGGAATAGATGTTGCACATTCACTGTTTGTACTCGTGTCCAAGTCAGGTACGACACTAGAGACTCTTACAAACGAGAGTTTTGTAAAGGATGCCCTTAAGAATGCGGGTCTTGATGCAAGTAAACATATGATAGCGGTTACCAGTGAGACTTCGCCTCTTGCAAAGAGCAGTGATTATCTGGCAGCTTTCTTCATGGATGATTATATCGGCGGACGTTTCTCTTCGTGTTCGGCTGTCGGTGGTGCGATACTTTCACTTGCCTTCGGACCGGATGTGTTTGCAAGGTTCCTTGACGGAGCAGCGGCAGAGGATAAGCTTGCGGCTAATGAAGATGTTCTTTCCAATCCTGCCATGCTTGATGCGCTCATCGGGGTGTACGAGAGGAATATCCTCGGATACGATTGTACTGCTGTACTGCCTTATTCACAGGCTTTATCGCGTTTCCCCGCACATCTGCAGCAGGCAGACATGGAGTCAAACGGTAAGTCTGTAAACAGATTTGGTGAGCCTGTTTCCTATAAGACGGGTCCTGTTATATTCGGTGAGCCGGGAACCAACGGACAGCACTCCTTCTATCAGCTTCTTCATCAGGGTACGGATATCATTCCGCTGCAGTTCATCGGTTTTAAGAACAGTCAGACAGGTACCGACGTCGATATCCAGGGAAGTACAAGCCAGCAGAAGCTGTGTGCCAATGTTGCGGCTCAGATAGTTGCATTTGCCTGCGGTAAGGATGATGAAAATAATAATAAGAAGTTCGAGGGTAACAGGCCTTCGAGCATAATAATCGGCGACAGGCTTACTCCGGAGGCGATGGGCGCGCTTCTGTCCCATTTCGAGAACAAGATCATGTTCCAGGGCTTTTTGTGGAATGTAAACAGTTTCGATCAGGAAGGTGTCCAGCTCGGAAAAGTGCTTGCCAAGAAGGTGCTTGCACATGAAACTGACGGAGCGCTTAAGGTATACAGTGATCTGTTGGATATTTGATCAAAGGAAAGATAATGGCTGCAAAAATAGACGCAAGGAAATATATAAGGATAAGAGGTGCCAATGAGCACAACCTCAAGAATATCGACATAGATATACCAAGGGATAAAATGGTTGTGCTCACCGGATTATCCGGTTCGGGTAAATCATCACTGGCATTTGATACGATCTATGCAGAGGGACAGCGACGTTATATGGAGTCGCTGTCTTCTTACGCAAGACAGTTTCTGGGGCAGATGGAAAAACCTGAGGTGGAAAGTATAGAAGGGCTTCCTCCTGCCATTTCTATAGATCAGAAATCGACAAACAGAAACCCCAGGTCAACTGTCGGAACGGTAACGGAGATATATGATTACTTAAGGCTTTTATACGCCCGTATAGGGATACCTCACTGCCCGAACTGCGGAAAGGAGATAATCAAGCAGACTGTGGATCAGATGGTCGATGTGATCATGGATCTACCGGAGGGTACCAGGTTCATGCTGCTCTCGCCCGTTGTAAGAGGACGTAAGGGTGAGCATGTCAAGGTGTTTGACAGGGCGAAGAAGAGTGGTTATGCCCGTGTTATGGTTGACGGAAACCAGTATGATCTCTCGGAAGAGATCAAGCTGGATAAGAACATCAAGCACAATATCGAGATAGTTGTTGACCGTCTTGTTGTACGTGAAGGTATTGAAAAGAGACTTACGGATTCGCTTGAAAATGTACTCAACCTGTCGGACGGTCTGGCGATCGTGGATGTGGTGGGTGCGGACCGGATCAATTTCTCACAGAGCTTTTCATGCCCCGACTGTAACATAAGCATTGAAGAGATAGAACCGAGAACCTTTTCCTTCAATAACCCCTTTGGTGCGTGCCCGGTATGCGCCGGTCTTGGCTACAAGATGGAATTTGATATCGATCTTATGATCCCGGATCAGTCACTGTCAATAGCCGAGGGTGCAATAGCGGTTATGGGGTGGCAGAGCTGCACGGATCCCAAGAGTTTTACTTATGCTACGTTAAAGGCGCTTACGGAGGCATATGGTTTTGATCTTAATACTCCTTTTGAGGAATACCCCGAAAGTATAAAGGATATCCTGATTAACGGTACCGGCGGGCATGAAATAAAGGTACGGTATAAGGGACAGCGTGGAGAAGGTGTATATGATGTTGCCTTTGACGGGCTGCTCAAAAATGTTGAACGAAGATACCGTGAGACGGGTTCGGAATCAATGAAGGCAGAGTATGAAGCCTTCATGCGCATTACGCCGTGTAACGAATGCGGGGGTAAGAGACTTAAGCCCGGAGCACTTGCCGTTACTGTGGGCGATAAGAATATATATGATGTTACGACCTATTCTATCGACAGGCTGCTTGCTTTCTTTGAGGCGCTTGAGCTTACAAAACAGCAGGAGCTTATCGGCGCAAGGATAATAAAGGAGATCAAGGGACGTCTCGGCTTTCTGGTACAGGTGGGACTTGATTATCTGACTCTCGCCAGGGCTACGGGTTCACTGTCGGGTGGTGAGGCTCAGAGGATAAGGCTTGCGACACAGATAGGTTCCGGACTGGTCGGAGTGGCTTATATACTGGATGAACCGAGCATCGGACTTCATCAGAGGGACAATGACAAGCTGCTTAATGCGCTTAAGGACCTTAGAGATCTCGGTAATTCGCTTATTGTTGTCGAACATGATGAGGATACCATGCTGGCTGCCGATTATGTTGTAGATATAGGACCGCTTGCCGGATCTCACGGCGGTAACGTGATCTGCGCGGGAACTGCAGAGGAGCTGATGAAGAATCCCGATTCTATCACCGGACAGTATCTGTCGGGTAAGAAATTCATTCCGGTTCCTGATAAGAGACGTAAGCCCAAGGGCTGGCTTAAGGTGAAGGGTGCGGCGGAGAACAACTTAAAGGATATAGATGTTGATATTCCTCTCGGTGTATTCACCTGTATTACGGGGGTTTCGGGTTCGGGGAAGAGTTCCCTGATAAATGAAATACTGTACAAGGCTCTGGCGAAGAAGCTTAACAGGGCCAAGACCGTGCCGGGTAAGTTCAGGACCATTCAGGGAGTGGAGAAGCTTGACAAGGTCATAGATATAGACCAGTCGCCCATAGGAAGAACGCCGAGATCCAATCCGGCAACCTATACCGGTGTGTTTGATCAGATAAGGGATCTCTTTGCGGGAACTTCGGATGCAAAGGAACGGGGCTACAGTAAGGGACGTTTTTCATTCAATGTTAAGGGCGGACGCTGTGAAGCCTGTGCGGGTGACGGTATAATCAAGATAGAGATGCATTTCCTTCCTGATGTGTACGTTCCTTGTGAGGTCTGTGGGGGAAAGAGATACAATCGTGAGACCCTTGATGTACATTACAAGGGAAAGAATATATACGACGTTCTTGATATGACCGTGGAAGAAGCAATGACGTATTTCGAGAACATTCCGACGATACACAGGAAGATAGAAACACTGAATGATGTAGGATTGTCCTATATCAAGCTTGGTCAGCCCTCTACTACTCTCTCGGGTGGTGAGGCACAGCGTATAAAGCTTGCTACCGAGCTTTCCAAAAAGAGTACGGGCAAGACCATCTATATATTGGATGAGCCCACCACGGGACTTCATTTTGCGGATGTGCACAAGCTCGTTGACATTCTGCACAAGCTTGCTGAGGGCGGAAATACCGTTGTTGTGATCGAACATAACCTGGATGTGATAAAGACCGCCGACTACATTATCGATATGGGTCCCGAAGGAGGAGACGGCGGCGGAACCGTGGTTGCAATGGGAACTCCCGAAGAAATAGCGAAGCATCCGACCTCATATACGGGTATCTATGTTAAACGTGAGCTTAAGAAGGCAAAGAAGAGAGGTTAAGTATTTTGTGAGTTGTCCGATATAGTATGTAGATAAATTATATCGGATGGCCATAAGGAAGTGTCTTAAGATATCTCTTATGACATATGCACGGAAGCATAATGATGGAGAAGGAGTCTCTGTTGTTGTGCTTCATTTGTTTTAAACTTCTCCTTTTAAAATGACGTTATTTGGGGTATAATAAAGTGATGTGCCTAACTATTCAGAGCCATGCACATAAAATACAGTTCATGCTTGCATGAAAGCTGGATTTTATGTATATGGCGAAGTAACCACAGGAGCGAGCTTGAGCGTAGCGAAATCAGCATGCGAGCGACGACCGGACACGGCGTGAAAACGACGTGTCATCACCCGGAGCAAACAAAGTGCGTAAGCGCGACTTTGCGAATGGGGTTCTGAATAGTTACAGAATTCTAAAACACAGGGCGTCAGACCTGATTTGAATGATTACCGATATTCCGAACAGGGTCAGTGGATATTGAAAGGGGAAAGAAATGGCTTACACAGATATAGGAATAGATTTGGGAACAGCGAGTATACTGGTTTATATACATGGAAAGGGTGTTGTATTAAAGGAACCTTCGGTCGTTGCTTTTGACAGGGATACAAATAAGATCAAGGCAATAGGTGAGGAAGCGAGGCTGATGCTTGGCCGTACTCCCGGAAATATAGTGGCGGTAAGGCCTCTCAGACAGGGCGTTATTTCCGATTATACCGTAACCGAGAAGATGCTCAAGCATTTCATACAGAAGGCCATCGGAAGGAAGACCTTCCGTAAGCCCAGGATCAGCGTATGTGTGCCCAGCGGTGTTACCGAGGTTGAGAAGAAGGCAGTTGAAGATGCAACATACCAGGCAGGCGCAAGAGATGTTGAGATCATCGAGGAGCCTATTGCGGCAGCCATAGGTGCCGGGATCGATATAAGCAAGCCCTGCGGAAACATGATAGTTGATATCGGAGGAGGAACATCCGATATAGCGGTCATATCACTCGGCGGTACGGTAGTAAGTAATTCCGTTAAGATCGCGGGAGATGATTTTGACGAAGCTATCGTAAGATACATGAGAAAGAAACACAATCTTCTGATCGGTGAGAGAACGGCAGAGGAGCTTAAGATAAAGATAGGAACGGCCTTCAAACAGCCTGAGGTGGATTACCTTGAGGTAAGGGGACGTAACCTCGTTACCGGACTTCCGAGAACGGTAAAGGTATCAAGTGAGGAGACTGAGGAAGCGCTCCGAGAGACAACGGCGCAGATAGTTGAGGCTATTCACAGCGTACTTGAACGGACGCCACCGGAACTTGCGGCGGATATCGCCGACAGGGGTATCGTTCTTACGGGCGGCGGAAGTCTTCTCCGGGGGTTGGAGGATCTTATCGCATATAAGACAGGTATCAATACGGTTACGGCAGAGGATCCGATGACGGCCGTAGCTATAGGAACAGGTAAATATGTTGAATTGCTCTCGGGTTACAACGAGGATCTTGACGGATAAGCAGGATACTTAACTGCACCGGACACGGGTAGTGTAAAGCATATTATGAAAGCTGAGAACCGTCATAAGGGATCCGTAGCCTTATGACAAATGACAGGGGGTATATTTTATGCTAAAGGGACTGTACACGGCAAGTACCGGAATGGTTAATGAACAGCGAAGGGTCGACATTTTGTCGAACAATATGGCCAATTCCGCCACAACCGGTTATAAGAAGGAGGGTTCGACATCCAGGGCATTTAAGGATGTGCTCGCATATAAGATAAAGGATGTGACCGAGCCGTATATGGCAAGATATGAGGGAGATATGAACATGGGAGTCAAGATAGGTGAAACCTATACCGATTATTCCCAGGGTTCTTTCCACGAGACGGGAAACACTTTTGACCTTGCATTGTCGGGAAGGGGTTTTTTCAATATCGAATTTACGACCAAAAAAACCAAGTATCATGACAGTGATACCTCGGTAAAGTACACAAGGGACGGGACTTTTACCCTTAACGTACAGGGTGAGCTGGTAACGAAGGACGGTGACTACGTCCTCGATACAAACGGACAGCATATACAGCTTAATCCGATACTTAAATATGAAGTAGACAGAACGGGCGTCATAAGGGTCGCAACACCGGGAGAGCAGCAGGGAGCCGCACAGGCAACCATAGCGGTTACGGATTTCGAGAATTACGATTATCTTGAGAAATACGGTGAGACCATGTACCAGCCTGTTGACGGGGCTGCGCAGCAGCCGGCAAATGCTCAGGTATATTCGGGATATCTTGAGGCATCCAATGTTCAGGTAGTTCAGGAGATGGTCGATCTGATAGCGTTTACGAGAGCTTATGAGTCGAACCAGAAGATAATACAGGCATATGATCAGACGTTGGATAAAGCGGTAAATGATCTGGGTAAGATTTGATAGGTCGTGGTCGGAGAGGAGGTAGAAATCCTGGCGGATTTCTTTGATGTCTCAAAGCCGACGGGCTACCACGACACAGGGTCGTGGTCAAAGAGGAGGTAGAGTATGGTAAGAACATTGTGGACAGCTGCTTCGGGTATGATTGGACAGCAGACTAACGTTGATACTATAGCCAACAATCTTGCCAATGTGAATACGGTGGGTTACAAGACTGAGGTTAATGAGTTCAAGTCTCTGTTATATCAGACGATACAGACCAAAACAACTACTGCAAACGGAGAGAACAAGCCTATTGGCGCTCAGGTGGGTCTCGGTGTGCGGAACGCTTCGATAACCTCCCAGTTTACACAGGGTGCCTTTCTTGAGTCCGAGAATCCGACGGCGTTTGCTATCGGAGGTGACGGTTTCTTTGCGGTAAGGACAGGTACCGGAGCCAATGACATACGTTATACAAGAAACGGTAATTTCAATTTTGCATTGGGTGATGCACAGGGAAATACCATTAATCTGACAGATTCGCAGGGGCATCCGGTCCTTAAGACAAACGGGGAGCCCATGGTCATAACTTTAGGTGATATTCAGAATGTTAACGGAGCAGTTGACCAGCTTATAGCCGACAGGATAACCGTAGATGAATCCGGACAGCTGATGTATCCCGATGCCAATAACAATGCACAGCCGCTTGAGGGGATGATCATAGGACTGTACCAGTTCCAGAACCCGGCAGGACTTAATAAAGAGGGCGATTCGATGTACTCGGTTACAGCCGCTTCCGGACAGCCTATAAACGAGGCCGAGAACGATAATGTTCAGAAATCGGTTATAAGGCAGGGATATCTTGAGGGTTCCAATGTTCAGGTGGCAGATGAAATGGTTAACCTCATCATTGCCCAGCGTGCATATGAAATGAACAGTAAGGCCATCCAGGCTGCGGATACGATGATGCAGGAGGCCAATGAGCTGAGGAGATAGTTCACGGGCAGGTAAAGACGGGTTGATCTGTTGAGGGAGAATATATGGATATAGGTTCACTTGGTTCGACATATTTGAATAATGTAAAGGATACGGCCGAAGCCAAGGCCGGCGCCCTTAAGAATAAGCTTAACAACACGGATATAAAGAAGGCATCCGATGATGAGCTTATGGAAGTGTGCAAGGAGTTCGAGTCCTATTTCATTGAGCAGGTGTTTAAGAACATGAAAACTGCCATGGTCCCCTCGACCGAGGATACCTCGGGTTCAATGGCGACGCTCAAGAATTATTACGAGGATGAAATGATGAAGGAGTACGCAAAAAGTGCTTCCAAACAGTCGACAAACGGATTGGCTCAGATGCTCTTTGAACAGATGAAGAGAAATCAGGGATCGGATATCCCTTCGAACTGATATGCGGCATCAAATCGTATGAGTCGCGGAGAAGACCGTTAAAGGGAATAGGTACTATACATGGTACATTTATATACAACAAAAGAGCCGGGGAATTACCTTGGCTCTTTCTTTGGGATGAGTGATGGAAACTGTAAGGGGTTATATAGAACACATCATATACAGGAATAATGAAAACGGTTATACTGTACTGAATCTTGTTTCGGACGGAGAAGATATAACCTGTGTCGGATCCTTTAAATATGTCGATGAGGGTGAAAATGTCGAGCTGAAGGGTGAATTTACCGAACATGCCGTGTACGGTGAACAGTTCAAAGCGGTTTCCTATGAGGTTAAGTCACCTGAGGATACGGTGTCGATTATAAGATATCTCGGTTCGGGTGCCGTAAAAGGCGTTGGTCAGGCACTCGCCACGCGCATAGTAAAGGAATTCGGTGAAGACACCTTCCGGATAATCGAGGAGGAACCCGAGCGTCTTGTCAGGGTTAAGGGTATAAGCGACAGGAAGGCGAGGGAGATAGCTCTTCAGATAATGGAGAAGAAGGATCTGAGGCAGATAATGGTCTTCCTTCAGCAATACGGCATAACCGGTTCTCTGGCCAATAAGGTTTATCAAAGATACGGTAATGAAGCATATCGTGTGATCAATGAAAATCCCTATTTACTGGCAGATGATATAAACGGAGTGGGTTTTAAAATAGCCGATGAGATAGCAAGAAAAGCCGGTATTCATACAGATTCCGACTTCCGCATAAGATGTGCCGTCGTATATCTGCTTAATATGGCTGCGGGTGAAGGACATTGCTATCTTCCGAAGGACGAACTTATAAAACGTGCGGTTGAGCTGCTTGATGTTCCTGAGGATGCGGTATGGACACAGGTTATGAATCTGTCCATGGAACAGAAGGTATTTATTAAGCTGCGGGGGAATGAAACTGCGGTATACGGCAGGAATTACTATTACATGGAGTTGAGCTGTGCCCGCAGACTCAGGGATCTGGATATCGTAACCGACAATGATGAGCTGCTGATAAGGAAAAAAATAGGTGCGATCGAAAAGGCCCTGAATATCGAGCTTGAGGAGCTGCAGAAAGAGGCTGCCCTGAAGGCGGTATGCAACGGACTGACCGTAATTACCGGTGGGCCCGGAACGGGAAAGACAACCATAATAAATACTATCATTAAATATTTCGAAACCGAGCAGATGGATATTGCACTGGCTGCACCTACGGGCAGAGCCGCCAAGCGTATGAGCGAGGCAACCGGATATGAAGCCTCCACGATCCAGAGGATGCTTAAGCTGAAGGCTTCTGCGGATGATGAAAGCCTGAACGGCAGAAACGGATACTATTATGAGATGAATGAGGACAATCCGGTTGAGGCGGATGTCGTTATAATCGATGAAATGTCAATGGTTGATATTGCTCTTTTCAATGCCCTGTTGAAGGCGGTGCCGGTAGGCGTGAGGCTGATACTTGTCGGCGATACGGATCAGCTGCCGAGTGTTGGACCCGGTTCGGTGCTTAAGGACATAATACAGTCGGGATGTTTTCCGGTGGTAGCTCTCAGGAAGATATTCAGACAGGCCGAGCAGAGTGATATCGTACTCAATGCTCACAGAATAAATGAAGGCAGGCACCTTGCTCTTGACAATAAGAGCAGTGACTTTTTCTTTCTTGAAAGAGACAATGTGGATCTGATACTTAACAATATAATTCATCTGATAAGAGAGAAGCTTCCGAAATATGTCAAGGCCGATCCTTATGATATACAGGTGCTTACCCCGATGCGCAAGGGAACACTTGGGGTTGAGGCGTTAAATCCGATCATACAGAGATATCTTAATCCGCCCTCCGCAAAGAAGAACGAATATGAAGTGAATGATGTTCTGTTCAGGGAGGGTGATAAAGTCATGCAGGTTAAGAACAATTATCAGCTTGAGTGGGAAATCGTCAGCAAATACGGTATTCCGATCGAGCAGGGTCTTGGCGTTTTTAACGGTGATATGGGTATCGTAAGGGAGATAAACAGCTTTAATGAAACCATGATAGTGGAGTACGACGGCATGAGGAAGGTCACATACCCCTTTTCGGGACTTGATGAACTCGAACATGCCTATGCGGTAACGATACATAAATCCCAGGGAAGTGAATATCCCGCAGTGGTCATACCGCTTCTTTCAGGACCGCGGATGCTGTTTAACAGGAATCTTCTGTATACCGGAGTAACAAGGGCAAAAGACTGTGTGATGCTTCTCGGCAGCAGGGAGAAGATAAATTCGATGATCGACAATACTGATGAACATTTAAGATATACCGGCCTTTGTGCGCAGATAAAGGAGATGTATGGAATTAAAAGTGCTTGATATGGTGTTCCCGAGACGCTGTCCTGTGTGTGATGATGCGGTTTCGGAAGTGGGAAGTCTTATCTGTGCCGGGTGTGCGGATGACTTTACCTTCATAGACGAGCCGTACTGCATTAAGTGCGGACGTCCCGTTGCGGACGATTCGCTGTGTTATTGTCCGGAATGTGACAGGAACGGCAGCAGCTATGATTATGTCAGGGGACGGGCTGTATATGAATATGATGAAGTGCTGAAAGACAGCATATACCGGTTCAAATACGGCGGCAGAAGGGAATATGCCGAATATTACGCAAAGGTAATGGCCGACAGGCTCGGTAAACTGATAAAAAGCTGGGAACCCGAAGCTCTTATACCGGTTCCTGTCCATAAGTCGAGGATGAGAAAGAGGGGGTACAATCAGGCCTCTCTTCTGGCGGATGCCCTGGGAAAGCTTCTGGATATTCCGGTGGAGGATATACTTGAAAGAACCGAGAAAACGAAACTTCAAAAAGGCCTGACCGCGGACGAACGCCAAAATAATTTGAAAAAAGCTTTAAAAATAAGGAGTAATGATGTAAAATTAAAGAAAGTCGTCCTTGTTGACGATATATATACTACAGGCAGTACAATCAATGCCGCGGCATCATGTCTGCGTAATGCGGGGGTATCATATGTATATTACGCAGCTGTGGGAGCGGCAGTTATTGACTGAGGGAAGACAAGACAATTTTTAATGGGAGGTAACAACATGAATGCTAGAAACTGTAAGATTTGCGGAAGACTGTTCAACTATATGGCCGGACCGCCTTATTGTCCTGTATGTAAGGAGGATCTTGAGAAGAAGTTTCAGGATGCCAAGGAGTTTATAAGGACTACTCCGCATGCAACGGTTACACTGGTTTCCGAGGAGTGTAATATTCCCGAGAAGCAGATCAAGGAGTGGATAAGGGAAGAAAGGCTTGTGTTTGCCGATGCTACGGTAGCCGGCATAACCTGCGAGAATTGCGGTGCGCCAATTTTGACGGGACGTTTCTGCGTACAGTGTAAGAATCAGGTGCTTAATGATCTGAACGGAGCAATGAAGAGACCTGAAATGCCGAAGGTTGAGAAGAAACAGAAGGACAGCCCGAGGATGAGGTTCTTGGATAACAGGTAGGATATTTGTAATGTTAAATGAAGAACGGATAGAACTGATGACCAGGATGGCTGCTTATGAGAGCAGACAGGGAAGAAAAGATATGTCAATCAATTCCTTTTTCAGGGGAGACTATATCAGCTTTCAGGTTCTGAAGTCGGCTTTGTATGCCACCGTAGGCTTTGGGCTTGCGGTGGCAATGTATATATTGTATGATCTTGAGGGATTTCTGACCGATTTTTACAAGCTCGATATAGAGGAGTTTGTAAGGGGATTGGGTATGAAATATGCCATAGTTCTGGTTGTTTATCTGCTGATATCATATTTTATATATGCGTTCAGGTTTTCGCGTGCAAAGAAACACATCAAGAAATATCTCTCTCAATTGAAAGAGCTGGAAGAGATGTATGACTGGGATTATTAATCTCAATATTTAAGGTTGTAGGAAGGATTTAGTATACAAATGGCTACTTTACTGGTCGTAAAGGAGCAGCTGGCGGGCTTTTATTCAAGATTCGAAGCCTACTTAAATGCTGTTCTTAAGTTTTTATTGACTCTTGTTGCATTGCTTATCATCAATGCTGATTTAGGTTATATGTCAAAGATCGATAACGGTGCGATAGTGCTTATAGTTTCATTGCTGTGCTCATTCCTGCCGGTTAACCTTATTGTGATCATTTTGGCCATATTTGTGCTGCTCCATGTATATGCGCTTTCTCTAACATGTGCGGCGATAGTCGGTATCCTGTTTGTAATAATGTTTGTGCTGTATCTGAGGTTTGCGCCGTCCGATGCGGCAGCTGTGATACTTACACCGATCTGTTACATCATTAAGATACCTTATGTTGTACCGCTTACACTCGGATTTGTCGGAAATCCAATGTCATGTGTTTCGGTTGCCTGCGGTACGGCTGTATATTTCATGTTGAATTATGTTAAGAATAATGCAGATCAGATCGCTTCATTCGGTAACGATGCGGAATCGGCACTGGGAAGCTTTAAATATATAATAGACGGATTGCTGGGGTCTGACCAGATGCTGTTAATGATTATAACATTTGCGGTTGTGGTCATTTCGGTTTTTATGATAAAGAGTCTTCCGGTTGATTATTCATGGAAGATAGCCCTGGGAATGGGTGTTGTTGTTAATGTGCTTATCATCCTCATCGGCTGTTCCGCGTTGGAGGTGGATATGTCGATAGGCGGCGTATTGGTGGGAACCATCGTGTCAGCCCTTATTGTACTGGTTATTCAGTTCTTTATTTTTAATGTGGATTATTCAAGGACTGAGAATGTACAGTTTGAGGATGATGAATATTATTATTATGTTAAGGCCATTCCAAAGATTTCAATGGAAGCGCCGGATGTCAATGTAACAAGGTTTAATCCCCGTGATGAATATGATGAGTACGGGGAAGAAAACGAATATGATGATTACGGGAATGACGGATACAATTAAGCCATCCCGTTTTGAGTAAACAGGAACTGGTATGGGACAGATAGGTGAGGCCATAAGAACATTTACGGATCGGTATCTTGGCTGGGTATCGATGCCGATGGTCAGGTGGACCGATGTAGTTGAAATCATAATAATTGCTTTTCTTGTGTACCATTTGCTCAGGTGGGTACAGAACACCAGAGCATGGTCACTTTTTAAGGGTATCGCGATCATATTGGTGTTTGTCCTGGTGGCGGCACTTTTTGATATGACTACGATTCTGTGGATCGCAAGGAATGTAACGGGAATTGCGGTCACAGCCCTTGTCGTTGTTTTTCAGCCTGAACTGCGTAAAGCATTGGAGCAGATAGGTAAGTCGAATGTACTTGCCGGAGTGCTGCAGTTCGATCCGACGAGAGTTACCAGTGAGTTGTTCAGTGACAAGACAATAGATGAACTTATCAGAGCTGCGTATGAAATGGGTAAGAGTAAGACCGGAGCTCTTATTGTGATTCAGAACAACGATCCGCTTACCGAATACGAGCTTACCGGCATTATGATCGATTCACTCGTATCAAGCCAGCTGCTGATCAACATATTCGAACATAATACGCCTCTGCATGACGGTGCGGTCATAGTACGCGGAAACAGGATTGTATCGGCTACATGTTATCTTCCGCTGTCTGACAACATGGAGCTTAGCAAGGAACTCGGAACAAGACACCGCGCAGGCGTCGGTATATCGGAGGCTACCGATTCGTTTACCATAATCGTCTCGGAGGAAACAGGGCGCGTATCTGTTGCACAGAACGGTGAACTCTCAAGGAATATCGATGAGGATTTTTTGAGAAACAGATTACAGGTACTTCAGAGTAAAACTTTGGAAGAGAAGAAGCTTATCTTCCGGAAAGGCAGGCCGAAGAATGAGAAAAAAGCTGACTGACAATCTTGGCCTGAAGCTTATATCGGTTTTGCTTGCGATCGTACTGTGGATCGTTGTTGTCAGCATAGATGATCCCGTTATCTCAAGAACATTTACCGGTATAGAGGTTGAGGTGCTGAATTCGGATGCAATAGTCAAACAGGGTAAAACTTTTGATATCCTTGAGAACAGTAACAATATTTCCGTAACTTTATCTGCCAAGCGTTCCATACTTGAAAAGATCAGCAGGGATTATATTAAGGCCACAGCGGATCTTAAGGAGATGTCCATAATGAATACCGTTCCGATCGATGTCAGGACAACGCGTTATTCGGATATGGTAGCATCCGTGGTACCGCTTACAAAGAATCTTAAGGTATCGGTTGAGGATCTGGAAAAGAAACAGCTGTCAATAAATGTTGAAACGATAGGTACTCCGGCTAAGGGATATGTGGTCGGAACCAACAGTCCGAGTGTCAATATCACAACGGTGACCGGAGCTGCTTCAAGGGTGTCCAAGATAACAAGGGCGGTGGCGACGGTTGATGTTTCGGGAAGGACATCAAATATAAGGACAAGTGCGGATGTCGTGCTGTATGACGGTAACGGAGATGTTGTTAACAGTAACAAGCTCACAGTAAGTGTTCAGGATATACTTGTGGATGTAACGATACTGCAGACCAAGGAAGTTGCGCTCAAGGCTTCGATTGACGGTACGGCTGCGGACGGTTTTTCGTTCACCGGATATGTTGTGACCAATCCTGAAACTATAACGGTTGCGGGAAGCGGTTCGGTATTTGATGCACTGGAAACTATTGAAATCCCTCCCAGTGATCTGTCAATAAACGGTTTGACTGAGGATACGAGCTTCACCGTCGATATAAATGATTACCTTCCTTCGGGGATCAGGCTTGCTGACAGCGATTCGGACGGAACGATCATTGTGACAGCTTATATAGGCAAGCTTGAGAATACAATGATAGATATACCTACCAGCAATATCTTTATAGACAATATTCCTGACGGTTTTGCTGCTTCAATAGTGGATATAGGCGGGACGAAGCGAGTGGAGGTCCAGGGTCTTAATGAAGAGCTGCAGGCTCTTGATGCCGCAACAATAATGGGAAGCATAGATGCATCAACAATGACTCCCCGTGAATTGATCGAAGGTGAGGAGGGCTTCCATGCAGGCTCCTATGATGCGTATGTCAGATGGAATATGCCTCAGGGAATATCTGTTGTGGGATCCTCAATGCTTGAGGTCAGTCTGTATCCTGCCGAAGACAGCGGAGTTAATCTTATAGAAGGCGGATTGCCAATACCGGAAGAAATTCCGGCACAATGATGACAGGATTTATGATGTCCTCAAGACGGGTCTGATTACACTTGTTAAGAGGTGACTTTCATGTTATACTTAGTTTAGCGGTTTGCGCTCCATGCGCACCGGATTATGTTGAAGACGGAGGTCGTTGCTATGGTAAGCCAGAAGGTAACGATTAAGAATCCCACAGGATTACATTTGAGACCGGCCGGGATCCTGTGCAAGGAGGCCATGCAGTTTAAGTCATTGATAACGTTTAATTTCCGCGAGAATACCGCGAATGCCAAGAGCGTTCTTAGCGTCCTCGGTGCCTGTGTTAAATGTGGAGATGAAATAGAGTTTGTATGCGAGGGCGAGGACGAGCAGGAAGCACTTGCGTCGCTTGTGGAAGCAATAGAGAGCGGCCTGGGTGAATGAATATTGAGTAAGACAAGCCGGTAACCTGCCGGCTTGTTTTCTTATTGATTATAAACGGAGGTATTACGGAAATGAAGAATGTTGAAAGATACAGGAAGAATCCTGTGCTTAAGTATCCTGAAAGGGAGTGGCCGGATAAGGAGATCCTGAAGGCACCTATGTGGTGCAGTGTGGATCTGAGAGACGGTAATCAGGCTCTTATAGATCCGATGATCGTTGAAGAGAAGATAGAGTTCTTTGAGATGCTTGTAAAGCTCGGTTTCAAGGAGATAGAAATAGGATTTCCCGCAGCTTCGCAGATCGAATATGATTTCTTAAGGCAGCTTGTGGACCGTAAGCTCATACCGGATGATGTCTGGGTACAGGTACTGTCACAGTGCAGGGAGGAACAGATCGAGAGAACATTTGAAGCTATCGAAGGTATTAAAAATGTTGTCTTCCATATTTACAATTCAACATCGATACTTCAAAGGGATGTTGTTTTTAATATGGATAAGAACGAGATCACCGGTATTGCCGTAAACGGAACCAGATGGGTTAAGGAAAGGGCAAAGAACTTCCCCGGTAATATAAGGCTTGAATATTCACCCGAGAGCTTTACGGGAACCGAGGTTGAATATGCGCTTGAAATATGCACGGCAGTGCAGAAGGAGTGGCAGCCGACGAAGGATAATCCGCTAATCATCAATCTGCCTGCGACCGTAGAGCTTAATACGCCCAATGTATATGCCGACATGGTTGAATGGATGAACAAGCACTTTGAAGATCGTGAGAGCATTATCTTAAGTGTACATCCGCATAACGACAGGGGAACGGGCATTGCCGCAACAGAACTTGCCCTGCTCGCAGGTGCCGACCGTATAGAGGGTACTCTGTTCGGAAACGGTGAGAGGACGGGTAATATCGATATCCTTAACATTGCATACAATATGTTTATGGACGGGATCGATCCCTGCCTCAATATCGAGAATATCAATGAAATAATAGAGGTATATGAGAGGCTGGTCAAGATGCCTATAGACGACAGGCATCCCTATGCCGGCAAGCTTGTGTTTACAGCTTTTTCGGGTTCGCATCAGGATGCTATCAATAAGGGTGTCAAGGCCATGAAGGAAAGGAATTCCAGTATATGGCAGGTGCCTTATCTTACCATCGATCCTGCTGATATCGGCCGTGTATATGAACCGATCGTGCGTATCAATTCCCAGTCGGGCAAGGGCGGTGTTGCCTTTATCATGGATACCTATTTCGGGTTCAAGCTGCCTAAGGGTATGCATAAGGAGTTTGCGAAGGTCATCCAGGCCATCACCGAGCAGAAGGGTGAAATATCACCGGATGAGATCATGGATGAGTTCAGAAAGAATTATATAGATAAGAAAGAACCGCTCCATTTCAGGAAGCTGAAGGTCGATGACAGAAGTGATTCGGATGATACGGAATTTGATACACACGTAACTCTTACATACACAAAGCATGATAAGGAGGAAAGCTTCGAGGCTGTAGGAAACGGTCCTATAGATGCGGTACTCAGAGGCCTTAAAGAGAACCTTGGACTGGAAATCAAGGTGCTTGACTATGAAGAGCATGCTCTTGCCGGTGGAGCATCGGCGCAGGCGGCTGCCTATATCCATCTGCTTGATGCGGAAGACGGAAGAGTAACCTACGGGGTAGGTGTGAGCTCCAATATAACAAGAGCTTCCGTGCGTGCCATGTTCTCGGCGATCAACAGGCTGGAGCTTGTCAAATAGTTTGGATTTAAAGATATGATATAAATAAAAACCCTTCTTACATTTCTTTTTGTAGGAAGGGTTTTTAACAGTAACTCGAAAACATCATTCCGCTGTAATTGCTTGTAATATATGGTGAAGCGAAGTTGTGCGCATTCGGATTTTTGTATGCAACAATCTTTTTGTTCGTATATTGCAGCGGATCCAGCGATATTGAATTGGCTTTATCAAGGATGTTGTTTGCAAATTTTTTGACGTTGTCAAACCTTGTCAGTGAATCATCTTCTTCGGCAGTCTGCTGGATCAGATTTTTGTCAAGTGTTATCTGTCCGTCCTGACCGAAGTTTACACCCAGTGCTTCAAGTTCGTTGTTAAAGCCTGACGACAGGCCGCCCATTTCCCGTACCAGTGCACGGGACTGTGGCTGTGATTCGAGATATTTTGATGCATTTTGCAGGAAAGCATTGTATCCCGAGATCAGGTTGGAGATATTATCGGTGAGCGATTCCACATCTGTCTTTACACCGATCGATACTGTTTCACCGTCTTCTGTGGTACCCTTGAATTCAAGCTCATAGTTTTTGTTGATGTTAACTTTGTTTGTCGGAGATGATCTTTCCTCGCCGTCAACGGTATATATTGCATTGGAGGGGAATTCCTCCACCGCATCCAGTCCGAAGTATTTGACTGCTCCGCGCTGCTTGCTGGTTTTATCGTCGCTGACTATGAACTGAAGCCCGGAATCACTTTTAACACCGGTGTCATCCGAACTGAGCAGAAGTGAAATGTTTCCGTTTGCATCCTCTGCAGTATCCGCATGAACTCCGATGTTTGAACGTGTGATCAGCCTTGCGAGCTTCTCCTGTATCGTTTTGTTGGTATCGCCTTCGTTTATATTGAACTGGAACTCGTAGTCAATGTCCCTGGATCTGATATCAAAAGAATAAGTGTCCGGTGGTAAGCCCATTTCATCCGGCGGCAGTCCGCGTCCCATATTGATCTGCCGGGTCGCGAGCTGCTCTACGGATATTTCGATGTCAGCTGCGCCGCTGCTTCCGGAATTTCCTATATACGAGGCACTCACTATATCCGGATTACTGCTCGATACGGTTTTTTTGGAAAGCATTTCATCACCGTTGTCTTCGGATAATGAAGAGATCGTGTTTTTTAACGACCGTGCACTTTCCTTGAGATTAATTGCAAATTCCTTGGTTTCGGGACTGTTGTCGATAAGAAAAACAGGAGCGTCCTTGTTTAGCTTGACAATAGAATTAACGACGCCTTTAAGCTCACTCTTCTTATGGGCATCGTACTTGCTGCCCATACCATCCGGAGCATACGCCGTCATATAATGATTGTAGACTGTATTTAATGCTGCTATGTCTGCCATAAGTGACCCTCCTTTCCTCCATGATCTGTAAATAAATCCCCTTCCCGGATCCTTCCGGTCTGCCAAATGGGTACACTTATCGATATTTATGGTCTTATTATACTACTATTAATCACGTAATGCAACATATGTGACAATAAATAACTTAGTTTTTTTATAAAATATGCCGAAATTTATCGAATGTATATAAAAATTGTTGACATATCCCATAAAATGTGGTAGCAATATCCGAAATACAAGATATAGTGGTCGTAAATCCGCTGTTTTACGGTACTTTTCTTATATTATATATATCGGCAAAAAAGACAGGAAATCTGATAATGAAAGAAAACAGATTTTTATGTATTTTATGATTATAATTATTGACTAACTGGTCTGTATGTGCTAATATAGTCGGGCGAGGCGCTTAAGAGGCGTTTTTATTTTTGGCATATTTCGTGATGATTCAATCTTAAAGACGAAACAATTTGATATGCTGTCATGATATTTTCAACTTATTTAACACGCGGAGGTAAACAGAATGCGTACAAGGATCACACTTGCCTGCACAGAGTGCAAGAACCGTAACTATGATACTACAAAGGATAAGAAGGCGCATCCCGACAGGATGGAGACCAAGAAGTACTGCAGGTTCTGCAAGAGACATACCATGCATAAGGAGACTAAGTAATAACCCTGTATAGTGTAAGGAGAAGTCATGGGAGATACTAATACTAATGCAGTAGAAAAGGCTGCAAAGAAGAGTGGCAGCTGGTTCAAGGGACTGAAGGCTGAGTATAAGAAGGTAATATGGCCCGGTAAGGATGACGTTACAAGACAGACGATCGCTGTTGTGGTTGTTTCTTTTGTTGTGGGCGTTGTGATTGCCGTTCTTGATATGGGACTTCAGTATGGTATAGATTTCATCATAAATCTGTAACTGTAAGGACACACTTATTTTGATATGAACGGTCCGGTCAGCGTGTAAGGAGATCAGGTATGTCAGAAACTAATAACACAGAAGCCAACTGGTATGTTGTGCATACTTATTCCGGTTATGAGAATAAGGTTAAGGCCAACATAGAGAAGGCAATAGAGAACAGACATCTTGAAGAGGAGATATTAGAGGTAAGGGTTCCGATGCAGGATGTGACTGAATTAAAGAACGGTGTCAGAAAGACATCGGCCAAGAAGATGTTCCCGGGATATGTACTTATTAACATGATCATGAATGATGTTACCTGGTATGTTGTAAGGAACACAAGAGGAGTTACCGGTTTTGTCGGTCCCGGAAGTAAGCCGGTTCCTTTGTCGGAAACGGAGATGAAGCCTCTCGGTATCAAGACGGAGAACGTTGTCATTGATTTTGCCGAAGGTGATACTGTTACTGTTATTGCCGGCGTATGGAAGGATACGGTCGGTGTTGTTCAGAGGATGGATATGGGTAAGCAGACGGCTACGATCAATGTTGAACTGTTCGGCCGCGAAACACCCGTTGAGATCAGCTTTAATGAGATCAGTAAGCAGAGATAGTTATTATTTTGAAGTTCGTTACATTTATATAGAAACGCGTAAGCGGTTCCTAAACGAACTGTGGGAGGGAAATGGTTCCCGCCACGACCACATTATTTAGGAGGAATTAGAAATGGCAAAGAAGGTAGAAGGCTACATTAAGCTGCAGATTCCCGCCGGCAAGGCTACGCCGGCACCTCCGGTCGGTCCGGCTCTCGGACAGCACGGTGTAAACATTGTGGAATTCACCAAGCAGTTTAATGCCAAGACAGCAGACAAGGGAGATGTGATCATTCCCGTAGTTATCACGGTGTACGCAGACAGAAGCTTCAGCTTCATCACCAAGACACCGCCTGCAGCAGTCCTTATTAAGAAGGCTTGCAATATCAAGTCAGGTTCGGGTGTTCCGAACAAGACCAAGGTTGCAACTCTGTCCAAGGCTAAGCTTAAGGAGATCGCAGAGACGAAGATGCCCGATCTTAATGCGGCATCACTTGAGGCAGCCATGAGTATGATAGCAGGAACCGCCAGAAGTATGGGCGTTACTGTGGAAGAGTAAGGAGGTGCGCAGATGAAACACGGAAAGAAGTATCAGGAAGCAGCTAAGCAGGTTGAGCGCGCTACCGTTTATGAGCCCGCAGATGCTATAGCATTGGTTAAGAAGACAGCTACGGCTAAGTTCGATGAGACAATTGAGTGCCATATCCGTACAGGCTGTGACGGACGTCATGCAGATCAGCAGATCCGTGGTGCCGTTGTATTGCCTAACGGAACAGGACGTGTTACAAGAGTTCTTGTATTTGCCAAGGGCGACAAGCTCGCAGAGGCAGAGGCAGCAGGAGCTGATTTCGTAGGAGGAGATGAGCTTATTCCCAAGATTCAGAATGAGGGATGGCTTGATTTCGATGTTGTTGTTGCTACACCTGACATG
>JAEEHY010000157.1 GCA_016281085.1 Lachnospiraceae bacterium | reverse complement strand
CATCTTCATCTGTTCGTAATCGGCATCTATATCCTTACCCATCTTCTTAGGCTCGCTAAAGTCCATGGGTGTTCCTTTTACTTCAATAAGCTTACCCGTAGGTATCGCACCGGGAACTATTTCCGTATAATATGATGACTTAATCCAAAGAGTTGTATCATACAGATTGTCCTTAAGGTTATCAGGTCCTCCAAGTGCAAAATAGGAATGGTTTGTCATATTAAATATAGTTTTCTTATCACTTATTCCCTCATATTCCAGCTTAAGTTCATTGTCTTCACTTATACTGTAGGTGACAGAGGCATCCATATTTCCGGGAAAACCCATTTCCATGTCTTGCTTTTTGCAGCTGAACTTAACTCCGTTTCCTATAATTTCTCCGCTCCACAGCCTCTTATGGAAGCCTATGTCAAAGTCACTGTGCAGGTTATTCCCTCCGTCATTGTCAGCAAGTGTATAGGTTACTCCGTCAAGCTCAAAGCTGTGACCGGCGATCCTGTTTGAATTGGGGCCTATGGTACCTCCTAAGAAGTTGCCGTTTTTAACATATGAATCAACATCATCATACCCAAGAACCACGTCCTTTGCTTCTCCCTTGTCATTCGGTACTATAAGACTGACCAGTGTAGCCCCTAGTTCCGATACCTCAGCTTTAATTCCATTTTCATTTGTTATTGTATAAATCTTTACTTCTTTTCCGTCCTTAGTCGTTCCGAACTGTCTTACTGTTACGCTCATTTTTAATCTCCTTTGATCATCATAAAGCCGCTGATCCCTTATGACTGTTCTATGGTTTCATGATCTGCCTTACACTGTCCTTTAAAGCTCAACTCTGGCATCCAATGCTCTTGACAATGTTATTTCATCAATATTTTCAAGCTCGCCTCCGACCGGTACTCCGCTGGCTATCCTCGTAACCTTAATGCCGGTGGGTTTTATAAGCTTGCTTATATACATGGCTGTCGTTTCACCCTCAATACTTGAATTGGTTGCGATTATGACCTCTCTTGCATCCACACTCTGGAGTCTTTTGATAAGATCCGGCAGCCTGATATCGCCGGGACCTATACCGAGGCTCGGATTTATCGCTCCGTGCAGTACATGGTAAACACCTTCATACTTGCCTGTCTTCTCGTAGGCCGTCATATCCCGCGTATTTTCAACCACCATTATCTGTGTATGATCACGCTTCTCATCAGCACATACCGGACATATCTCGCTGTCCGTAAGGGTATAGCAGCACTTACAATACCTGATATTGTTCCTTGCCTCTATCATTGCGCCGGCAAGATTCTCAACCTTGTCCTTCGGCATGTTTATGATATGAAAGGCAAGTCTCTGGGCCGACTTGTTTCCTATCCCGGGCAATACTGACAGTTCACCTATCAGCCGGCTTATATAACTACTGTATAATTCCATTCTCTTCTAACCCATATACCTTACAGTCCCAATCCTCCAAGACCTGAAAGACCGCCTAAGCCTCCTGTCAGCTTGCCGAGATTGCTCTGTGTAGCCTCTTCAACCTTACGAAGTGCCTCATTGACCGCTGCCATGATAAGATCCTCAAGCATCTCAATATCATCCGGATCAACAACTTCCTCCTTAAGAGAAACCTTCGTTACCTCCTTCTTTCCGGTCACGGTCACCTCAACCGCACCTCCGCCTGCCGAAGCAGTGAATTCCTTCTCTTCCAGCTCCTTCTGGCTCTCCTCCATCTGCTTCTGCATCTTCTGAGCCTGCTTCATCAGATTGTTCATGTTTCCGGGCATTCCCATACCCCCCGGAAATCCGCCTCTCTTTGCCATTAACGCATCCTCCCTTGAATATAACTTCTTAATCCTCAATTACAACATCCATATTTATGACCGAAAGATCGGGATATTTCTTCACAAAATCATTCTTAGATTCTATCTTAACTACCTTGTAGTCTACATCCTTACCTATATATTTACCTATTGCATCCTTGATCTCTTCCCTTGTTCTATCCCTGTAAAGATACTCTATCGCCATTTCATCCTGTGTCGCAATTATCAGTTTGTTGTCTTCGGAAATCGATAGTTTGCACTTGCCAAGAAAACTCTGTCCGGGATTGGTGACCGAAGCCGTGATCTGCTTCCAGTTCCCAACAACCTTCTTAACGTCTTCAGGCAGAGCTTCGGGTAAAGGAACAGGGTTTACCGGCTCCGTATTCCCGGCTGAAATGCTCCCGTTAACCATTTCACCGGAATTAACCGTACCGTTGACGATCACACCATTTTCCAACTTCTCCTCAAGCGCCCTGATACGGTCTTCAAGCGACCCGCTGTCTGTCTCCATATCCGGCTTGCACAGCTTGATGATCGCGATCTCGATAAGTACCCTCTTCTGCGTTGCGAATTTAATATCGTTGGACAGATCGGAAAAGATACGGATATAGCGCATTATCCTGTTCTGGTCTATGGCAGAGGCCTCTCGTTTAAGCTGTTCCACGCTCTCTGAGGACATATCAAGAACTTCATCTATCCCATCCTCTTCCGAGGTCTTGACAAGCAGCAGATTTCTTAAATACCAGGTAAAATCAATAACGAACTGATTTAACTCTCTTCCCTGTGTTACTACAGTATCAAGTATACTGACCGATTTCTTTATATCCCTGGCCATAACGGCACATAAAAGATCGGAGAACACACCTGTATCCACTGCTCCGAGAACCTCGAGAACCATATCGTAGGTGATCTTCTGCCCGAAATAAAAGGAACTGCACTGATCAAACAGGCTTAGGGCATCACGAAGTCCGCCATCGGCCACCCTTGCTATGTATTTTAGCGCCTTCTCTTCAGCCTCGATACCTTCTCCTTCCATCAGCTCATGCAGACGCTCAACAATGGTATCTACCGATATTCTTTTAAAATCATACCTCTGGCATCTTGACAGGATAGTTACCGGTATCTTGTGATATTCGGTCGTCGCCAATATAAATATAACATAGGACGGAGGCTCTTCCAGTGTCTTTAGCAGGGCATTAAAGGCCGCCGATGACAGATTGTGAGCCTCGTCTATGATATATACCTTATATCTTCCGTCGGTAGGAGCATAGGTAACCTCATCCCTTATAAGACGCACATCCTCAACACCGTTGTTGGAAGCCGCATCCATTTCTATCACATTCATTGAGCTGCCGTCGGCAACTGCCTTACAGCTTCTGCAATGTCCGCAGGGACTTCCGTTTACGGTATTTTCACAATTTACTGCTTTTGCCACTATCTTGGCTATTGAGGTTTTTCCCGTTCCCCTGGTTCCGCAAAACAGGTAGGCGTGTCCGATACGATCACGGATTATTTGATTTTTAAGTGTTGTAACGATTGCATCCTGACCTTTGACATCCTCGAATCTCTCGGGCCGCCATTTCCTGTACAGTGCGGTATATGACATCTTATCCTCCGAACCTTATTCGTCTCCGAAGCTTATTCCGAGAAGCTTGGCTTCCTTTATGATCGTAGCATCCGGAGATACGTATTTAAGCTTGCCCGCTACATCATCAAGCGGAACCTTAACTATCTCTCTGTTCTTATAGCCTACCATGAAGCCATACTCACCCTTCATGATAAGTGCACCTGCCTCTGCACCGAGACGGCTTGCAAATACACGGTCATATGCACACGGAGTACCACCGCGCTGTGTATGTCCGGGAACGGTAACCCTTATCTCCTGACCGGTTCTCTTCTGAAGTTCATCAGCAAGTTCATAGGAAACCGAAGGATATTTGGTCTTCTCCATAAATTCCTTAAGCTCCTTCTTGCTCATTTTGGCCTTTTCCTTGCTCATAGCACCCTCTGCCACTGCAAGTATCGTAAATGTACTGCCTCTCTTAACTCTTAAGTTGATGGCATCAACGATCTTATCCGTATCGTAAGGGATCTCGGGAATAAGGATTATATCTGCACCGCCGGCAATACCCGCATTAAGCGTAAGCCAACCAACCTTATGTCCCATAACCTCAACTATGAACACACGACCGTGTGATGATGCCGTGGTATGGATACAGTCGATACATTCAACAGCGATATCAACGGCACTCTGGAAACCGAAGGTCATGTCTGTACCATACAGGTCATTGTCTATGGTCTTGGGCAGTGTGATTATATTAAGTCCTTCCTGACTGAGAAGATGAGCCGTCTTGTGTGTTCCGTTTCCTCCAAGTATTACAAGACAATCCAGATTAAGATTGTAATATGTCTGCTTCATTGCAGCTACCTTGTCAAGTCCGTTCTCATCCGGCTCCCTTATTGTTTTAAAGGGTGTTCTCGATGTTCCGAGGATGGTTCCGCCTCTTGTCAGGATACCCGAGAAATCCCTGAATTCGAATTTCCTGTAATCGTGATAGATAAGTCCCCTGTAACCATTGTTAAATCCGTATATCTCCACCTGGTCTCCTCCAAGTGTGTACCACAACGACTTAACAACACCTCTCATGGCAGCGTTTAATGCCTGACAGTCCCCGCCGCTTGTTAACATTCCTATTCTCTTCATTGTGCCTTCTCCTTTCTGTAACCCGTTTTTATATTTGCGTAACTATTCAGAACAGGCTCAATTATGTGCTGTTCTGAATAATTACATATTTGCTATGATATAATCAACCATTTCACCAACATTCTTCATCTTAACAACCGTCTTCATATCGAACCTTATGTCAAATTCCTCTTCAACGGCATCCATAAGAGTAATGTGTATAAGACTGTCCCAGCCTTCCACATCGGCTGCCGTTGTCTCATCACTGACGGTAATGTCATCTTGGTCAAAGACATCCCGAAACACTTCGTTTAATCTTGTATAAATCTCTTCTCTGCTCATGCTCTTCCCCTTCCTGTTCTGGTCATACTTATCTGCCGATGTCTCAATCACGGTACATGGCAATTAATTTATTACTTCTATATACGAATTCTTATTTACGTATTCATCGGTAATAACGAATTCCCAGGTCCTGTTGCCCTGATCGTCCTCGTTTATAAGTGTGAAGCCCATCAGTTCATAGAAATCCTTCACCATTTTGTTCTTGGCTGTAGGATAATAATAACCCTTTATAGTCTTAATGCCTGCTGCCTTAGCCTTGTGAACCAGTCCGTCCATCATTGCGAATTCCATATCCCTTTTAAGTACCCTGCAGCTCATTATCCACAGATCCATATCAAGGACATCACCGTTCTTATGTCCTATTACCACGGATACAACTCCGTTATCACCAAACTTATCCTCCAGCTTGCCATAAATATCGATATACTCATCCGACCCGGCTATTTCCTCTATCTCGGCCCTTGTATACCGTCTGGTTGTCAGGTTAAACTGATTGCTCTTGTTTGACAGTTGGGCTATCCTGTCCATATAGATCGGTTCAAAGCCCCGGATGGTTCCTTTCATTTCCAGGGACACAAGGTAATCGCCGTAATTGTCAAAGCTTGCCTCCAGCTGTGCCCGCTTCGCGTTCTCCTTATACATCTCATTACGCTTGACATCATCGGCCGATAAGTTGGTCACCTCGAAAAATCCCGAATGGTCTATGACCCTTATATAATCCTCAACACTGCCAATCTCGGGCGATACTACGTTAAGCTGTGTACGCACTATTTCCCTTTCGGCGGGATTGTCATCCACAAAGACGAATGACTCGGGAAGAAGGTTCAGTTCGGCTGCCGTATCCGCAAGGTTCTTACTCTTGGGATCCCAGTTGGCCTTGATCACTATACAGTCATCGGGCCTTATTACCCCGTCCGGATGATTGAGCCCCGCTATGGCGTTCTCTTCCTCATTCTTGGAGCATATGTTCAGGATGACCCCTATATCTTTCTGCTGCTTTAAATATTCCTGAAACTCGCTGTATACCTGTCCCATTGAAGTCTCGGGGCCTATCTCGATACCCTCTACGCCGTCGTCTCCGACAATACCGCCCCACAATGTGTTATCAAGATCAAGCGCCAGCGCCTT
>JAEEHY010000156.1 GCA_016281085.1 Lachnospiraceae bacterium | reverse complement strand
GCTTATACGACTCTTGTAAGCTATGCACTGCTTATGGTCTTCCATTATGTTGCGGTCAATCATGTGCTTAAGGAGAGAGTATATGCCAATATGTTCATGTTTACAGCGATGGTGATAAGCGGCGCGCTCGGTATAGCAATGTGTGTCCTGTACCGTGACGGAGTGCGGATGGCTGTGTTAAGATACTGTGTGGCAGCAGTTGCTCTTACGGCATTTGTGATCGTAAGGAGAAATGACGCGAAGATGCTTACTGACTATATCAGGAAACGTCTCGGACGCGGATAGAGGCGATTTCTGCATGCGATTGACTAAAACAGCGGTGTTATATATAATGAAAGGATAAGTTGAGGTTAAGTAAGGTAATAATATGAAATCACTGATAGTTATTCCCGCAAGGGGAGGATCCAAGCGTATACCGAGGAAGAACGTACGTATTATGTGTGGTAAACCGCTTATCCTGTATTCCATAGAGAATGCCAAAGCACTTAAGAAAGAGATGGATGTTGATGTCGCTGTCTCCACTGATGATGAGGAGTTGGGGAGCATCGTTAGCAAGAGAGGCGTTGAAGTCATAGCAAGGCCTAAGGAGCTTGCGACGGACAGGGTGACTCTCGATCCTGTTATATATCATGCCGTTAAATACATGGAAGAGAAGAAGGGGTGCCGGTACGACACGGTGATCACCATGCAGTGCACCTCGCCGACCCTCAAAAAGGAGACCGTAAGGAATGCGATAAGGTTTTTTGAGGCTTCTGAATGGGATACCGTTATAAGCGCCATGAACAAGCCGCATCTTTCGTGGGGCGTCAGGGACGGCAGTATTGTTAAGAATTATGACAAGCGTCTCAATTCCCAGGAACTTCCCGCCAATTATATTGAAACGGGCGGGTTCCTTATAACCAGAAGGGAATGCGTAAGCGAAACGGGAAGGATAGGAAAGAAGGTAAATATTTTCGAGATTCCCGAGGATGAGGCTGTTGATATAGATACCTATTCGGATTGGGTTCTGTGCGAGAATATCTTAAGAAGAAAGAAGATCATGTTCCGTACGGTCGGAAAGATGCGCCTCGGAATGGGACATATCTACAGGTGTCTTACTCTGGCTTACAAGCTTACGGGTCATGAGATCGTCTTAGTAACGGACAGGGACAGTGATATAGGTATCGAGAAGATCAAAGAGTCCAATTTCCCGCTTATAGTGATCGACAGCGAAGCGGAATTTGAGCCTGTCCTTGAAAAGGAAAGGCCGGACATTCTTGTGAACGATATACTGGACACATCTCTCGAATACATGACCATGGTAAATAAATATGCCGGAAGAGTCGTGAACTTTGAAGATGTCGGACCCGGTGCGAAGTATGCGGATGCCGTTATAAATGCTCTGTATGAAAAGGGTGAGAAGCTTCATAATGAGTATTACGGGTCGAAGTATTTCTGCATACGTGATGAATTTCTTGAAGAGGAACCGTCTGAATTCTCCGAGAAGGTCGGCAATGTGGTAGTGATCTTCGGAGGAGCGGATCCGTCGGATCTTACAGGCAGGCTGTACGGGGTGGCAAAAGAGCTGCACAGGGAATTTCCCGATATCAGCTTCCATTTTCTTGTCGGTTTTGCCTACAGTCATAAAGATAAGATCGTAACAGATGAAGAGAACAGAATATTTATCCATATTGATTCAAAGAGGGTCAGTACATATATGAGCATGGCCGATCTTGCCATAACCTCCCAGGGACGTACGGTATTTGAGCTTGCAAGCATGGGTGTTCCTTCAATAGTGCTTGCGCAGAATGAGAGAGAAGCCGAGCATGTATTTGCCGGTATTCAGAACGGTTTCATCAATCTCGGCATAGGTAAGGAGCAGGATGATTCTACGATCATATCTACGATCAAATGGCTTATCATGACACCTAATGTAAGGGCTGAGATGCGACGCCTTCAGCTTATGAAGGATTTCTCGAAGGGTCAGGAAAGGGTTATCCATCTTATCCTAAATGATCTTGATGATGAGGATCTGTAACTGCAGGGTGATATGAAACCCATTGGCGGTTACATTGCTTTAAGTACAGTGTAAATGATAAATGGAAGCGATATAAATGAAAAAAGATGATTTTCAGATGATAGATGTCCGGAAGGAATACGAACAGGATCTTCTGGACGCACAGATCATATGGGAGCAGCAGGAGGAGCTCAGAAGACAGGAATATATAAGACAGCAGGAACAGATACAGCAGGAAATGCTCAGACAGCAGGAAATGGATGCCATGATCCTGCAGGAGAATGCCAGGGCATTTGTACATCAGATGCCGTCCATGCATGATGTTACGGCGGTGTCACTGAACGGAAATATGAACAATACCTTTGCCGGAAATGCCATTCCGGAGCAGCCTGTGATACCGCAGGAAATACTGGATGCACAGGTGGCGCATTATGCCACCGCGATGAGAGGGTTTGACGGCAGAAGGGTATTGCTTGTCAACACTGTCTGCGGTACAGGAAGCGTAGGCAGGCTTGTGACGGGGCTGTATCATACTCTTGAGGATCACGGTTATGAATGTCTTGTTGCATACGGAAGGGGCAGCGCGCCTTCGGATATACGTGCATACAGGATAGGAACCGATGCGGATATGTATATTCACGGTGCCATGAGCAGGCTGAATGACAGGCATGGTTTTTACAGCAGGAAAGCCACGCTTGATTTTATTGCGATGGTTAAGGAATATGATCCGGATATCATCCATCTGCACAATATTCATGGTTACTATCTGAACCTTGAAGTGCTGTTTGAATATCTTGGGAAATGCAGGAAGAAGATAATATGGACACTGCATGACTGCTGGTCATTTACCGGACACTGCAGTCATTTCGAATACATCGGTTGTACCAAATGGATGACGGGATGTTACAAGTGCGAGCAGCTTCAGGAGTATCCGAAATCCTTTGGCGTAGACAATTCCAAGGCCAATTTCGAGGATAAGAGAAGGCTGTTTACGGGTATCGACGATCTTGTGATAGTCACACCCTCGGAGTGGCTTAAGGACAAGGTCAGGAATTCCTTCCTGGCGGAATATCCGGTGGTCGTTGTACCGACCGGGATCGATCTGAGTGCATTCTATCCGTATAATGAAACCACGGCCGATGACAACCTTATATTCAGGATAAAGAATGAGCTCTCACTCAGAAACAAAACCATACTCCTTGGTGTTGCAAATCCATGGAGAGACAGAAAGGGTCTTGTACAGTTTGCGGCTCTTGAAAAGTCATTGAGCGACAGGTATGCAATCATTCTTGTGGGACTTAACGAGAAGCAGATATCCCAGCTGCCGCCCAATATCGTGGGGCTCAGCAGAACGGACAGCATAGAGGAGCTGGCGGCACTGTATTCAATGGCTGACATATATGTTAATCTTACGCTGGAGGATACATTCCCGACGACGAATCTTGAGGCGCTCGCCTGTGGGACGCCGGTAATTACCTATAAAGCCGGCGGAAGTCCCGAGAGTCTGGATGATACCTGCGGTGTCGTGGTCGAGAGGAACAGCATACAGGGTGTGGTTGCCGCGATAGAGAAGATAATGACTTCGGGAGGATTAAGCTACACCAGGCAGATGTGTTTAAGAAGGGCACAGCTGTACAGTAAGGAGCATCGTTTCCTTGAATATGTACAGAATGTATATGAAGCCTTCTGAGAATGCCGGGCTGCCTGTAACGGATATTGAATGAAGTGTTCGGACGGAGCGGAACAGACAGAAACAATCTTATCGGAGCGTAGTGAAGAACCTTATATAAAATGAAGGATATTTGTAGGAAATTTCAGAAAAGCATAATTTTTGCCATGAAGCTTATCATGTACGCCGCGGCCTTTGCGACGTTTTTTCTGTTATTCTCAATAGACAACAGGGAGATAATAGAGCTGTCAAGAACAGCGGCTGTAACACTTTCAACATACGCCATCATACTGTTTCTGCTCTCGGGTACCTACGGAAGCTATGCCATAGGCAAGAAGAAGGACAAGGATATCCTGTTCTCGCTCACGATCTCGGGAGTTCTGACAGACCTTATCACATATCTGGAACTGACTATCATGAAGACCAATGAGGCCAACAATACTACCTTTAAGATAGAGAATGTCGGCATTCTGGTTTCTGTAATGCTCATCCAGTTTCTCATCCATTTTGTGTTTGTAAGGCTTGGTAACAGATTCTATTTCTGGCTTAACAGCGCCGAGAAGTGCCTTATAGTAACGGCAGATACGGATGATGCAAAGAGGGTGGCTGTAGCCCTGTCAGATTTCGCCAAGCGGTATATGGTCTATGATGTTGTGAAATGTAATGATGAGAAGCTTAAGGAAAGGATCGTGGAAGCGGATACGGTAGTACTGTATGACGTTCCGGTTGAGATAAGAAAGGATGTCATAGACTGGTGCTATCAGAACCTGAAGAATATTTATTACAATCCCAATGTTGCGGATATACTGGAGCACAATTCGGAGCAGACG
>JAEEHY010000155.1 GCA_016281085.1 Lachnospiraceae bacterium | reverse complement strand
TGTATGCCATTATACGCCAGTTTAGAGCCTGGTTATATACGAAACGGCAGCAACCGAAACACTTAAGGAAATACTCGGCTTGTTCTTTTGTTGGATATAGTCTGTATTTGATAGCTTTATTCATATATATATTATATCAAACATACGTTCACAGAACAAGTGTTTTGCACTTTTTTATAAAGAATTTCCGCGATTCATCCCACAACCGACTGCGTCGGAAGGGGTTTTCTCGCGGAGAAATTATAAAGAATAAACAACATCATCATTCGGATAATGTATCCTTCTCTCTTCCCCGGAGTAGATCCCAAAAAGCCTGAGATTTGTAACCGTGACCCCGACTTCCTCCTGTATCTCTCTTATTGCTGCTTCCTCATACGTTTCAAAGGGTTCCAATGTATCATGTTGTGACTGTTTTAGTCAAGCCTATATATTGGATCAGCGTGTATGATTACATATTTTCCATAAAGATCATGGGATGAGCGGTACAAAACGGGGTCTCCCTCATATATAGTCCCAAAGTATCATCATTGTCATCCATAAGAACGACTGATTTAGGATCTATATCAGGGAATAATTCTGTTACCTTATCCAGAACAATCTGTGGTTTCTTACTTGCGTCAGGTGTATAAAAGCAGTGTGAAACAGGTATACCATAGAGTTTCTCAACCATATAGGACTTCCATGCCTCGTGACCATGAGGTTCACGGGAAATACAGAAAATCCTGTTAATATCATGATTTTGTATATAATCATAGAGTGGTTTAAGGCGTTTGCAGTCAGCATATATGTTTACATCCCGGAATTCAGGGGTATAATCAAGCTCATGATGAGCATGGTATTCACCATAATTATAGCTTGTAAGCGTTCCATCTATGTCAAAGAAAACCACTGTTTCAGGTCTGTGCAATATTTCCCATATTTTCCCCATAGTATATCCCTTCAACCGGCATATCCTTAATGCCAATACGGATGCAAAAGGTATTGTTTTTTATTTTTCAAAAGGGAATACTATCCCATATTGTTCTCTTATTACATCCATCTGACGCATTATCGTAAGTGTCTCGCTGTGAGGCATCTCATCACATTCGATCTTACCCTCTTCCAGAGCTCTTTTACAGGCAAGTACCTCATATTCATATCCGGTTATCTGATCAGGTACCGATATTTCTTCTTTTAAATCATAATGAGTCCGGTCCGGTCCAAATATCGTTATTTTTTCAGGATTATTGATATTCTGAATACACATAAAACCGTCTGTACCACATACAAGGCCTCTTCTGTCAGTAAGACTGTACATGGTCGTAAACATACTTGCCATGACCCCATCCGAGTACTCTAACATTATGGAATCCTGTCCATCCACTCCGGTATCAGTAGGTACCATTGATGCACAGATACGCTTTATATCATTTCCATGTATCATACTTGAGAAGTTAAGTGTATAGACGGTAAGATCAAGAAGACATCCTCCCGCAAGCTCCGGTTTTACCATGCGCTCATTCATATTTATCCTATAACCGAGGTTCGAATCGATTGTAACAATCTTACCGAGCTTCCCGCTCTTTACTACATCATCTATGATTTTTCTTGAAGGCATGTATCTTGTCCAGATAGCTTCGGTGAGCAGGAGCTTCTTCTCTTCTGCCAATGCGATCATCTCTTCCGCCTGCTCTGCATTTGCGGCAAATGATTTTTCACACAATACATTCCTGCCGGCATTAAGAGCTTCTATAGTCCATTTGTGGTGATGCGAATGCGGAACTGCAATATATACCAGATCTACCTTATCATCACTCAGCATATCCTCATATGAACCGTATGCCTTCTCAAAACCCCATTCCTTTGCAAATGCATCTGCTCTGTCATAATCCCTTGCTGCTATTGCATAGCTCTCAACATCTGCAAGAGGTGCTATGGTCTTTGCCATTTCCTTTGCTATACCGCCTGCACCTAAAATACCTACTCTCATTTTTGTCCTCCTTTAATGTGAGTCATTGGGGACAGGTTACTTACCTCTCCATGACTCACTACATTGATCACTGACATAATTTAAGTACTGCTCAGAATCCCAGGTTATCATTTACCAGAACTACATGAATCCTTCCTTCATGTTTGGAATACCTCGTTATAAGAAACTGACAGCAGATCGTATCGGGTGATTTACAGTTAAAACATGAGCCTGTCTCAGAGCATGGAGTCGACAATCCGAACCTCTGGGCATTAATGGGTGCGGCTACATTTCTTGCTCTCTTAATTGCCCCGTCAATATCATCACAAACCTTATTCATTCCCACAATGAATATGACTTTCTTGGGGCCGTATGCTATCGCCGATACACGGTTTGCATTCCCATCGATATTAACAAGTATACCATCTTCCGTTATTGCATTGGCACTGGCAAGATAAAAATCTGCATTATAGGATTCAAGTTCTGCTGCATGTTTGTCAGCAGCTGTATTTCTGTCGATGAACTTATACTTATCACACTTTACGGCCTCAACCAGACCAATTTCATTTGCGCTCATGCTTCCGCCCATCGTCACACTGCTTCCTTCAGGAATAAGCTCCAGCACCTTCTTAAGAGCGTCTTCTTTATCAGATGCATAATATCCGGTCATATTTCTGGACTCAAGTCCTTTAATAACCTTCTTTGCAAGCAGTTCATTTCTCTTGTATATATTTTCGTTCATTCTGTTATCTCCTTTCCTCATTTATAAACTCCTTGTACTCAAACAAAAACCTTTAGTCAATCTTTTTCAGTTTGAAAAAACGTTAGTCAGTTCATTTTAGAATAAATTAGCAAATCCTA
>JAEEHY010000154.1 GCA_016281085.1 Lachnospiraceae bacterium | reverse complement strand
TCACAGGCATATAGGTCTTTCCGAGAAGGGCGACCAGTACAGTTATATCACCTACGGAAAGGCTGCTGTCATACTTCATCATCAGGATACCGCCGACAAGATACAGGAGCATGGGACCTATATTTGTAACTGTCTGAAGAACCATAAAGAACCAGCGGCCCGCCATCCGCTCCCTGATATTTAACTGTATCATCCTGTTATTTACTGATCTGTATCTTTCATATTCCTCATTCTCCTTGTTAAACAGTTTGACAAGGAGCTGCCCGCTTACCGAAAGGGTTTCGTTCAGTATGCCGTTAACCTCATCGTTACACTGCTGGGCTTCATTGGTGAGTGTCCATCTTGTCTTGCCCGCACGTCTTGTCGGAACTACAAACAGGGGTATCACCAGTATTCCGAGTACTGCAAGGATCCAGTTTTTCTGAAACATGGCAACAAGCGCAAATATGAGAGTGATCGTATTGGACAGAATACTCTTGAAGGTGTTTGTTATAACTGATTCCACTCCGTCTATATCACTGGTCATACGGGTGATTATGTCTCCCTGGTTGTTGGATGTGAAGAATCTCTGTGACATGCGCTGAAGATGCCTGAACATCATATTACGCATATCAAAGGTTATATGCTGGGCTATCCAGTTGTTTATATAGCTCTCTATTACACCGATAAGGCTGGCCAGTACAGTTACACCGAAGGAAGCAGCTATATATATTATAAGGAGCCGCATGTTCTGACCGATCAGACCCTCATCTATGATCTTACCGGTAAGGATCGACGGCAGCAGGCCGGCGATCGAAGACATGGCAATACACAGAAGTACAAGAATGAGCTGCTTCCAATACGGTGTTAAATACGAGAATACCCTGAGTATCAGTTCCCTGGTTATCTTGGGAGCTCTGGCCAGCTCCTCTTCAGTCATGTAGTGGCCACCCGGTCCACCGTTTCTTCCCCCTCCCGGCGGCATAATGATTCCTCCTAAAGATCGTAGTATTCAGCGAATTCAGCCGGGTGCGGAAGCCTTGATATACGGCTGCTTGCCTTGCGATATCTTCCCATAAGCTGTTCAAGAAGTCTTTCGGGGAATACACCACCTGCCGTCAGATAATCATGATCCTCCTTAAGAGCATCAAGAGCTTCATCCAGTGTAGCGGGAAGTCCCGACAGCTTAGCCTTCTCTTCCTCGGGTAATTCATAAAGATTACAGTCATACGGTCCCCAGCCATTGGCATGTGGATCTGTCTTATTCTTAATTCCGTCAAGTCCGGCCATCAGGATTGCCGCATATGCATAATATGGATTGCAGGTTGCATCCGGGTTACGAAGCTCAAAACGCTTGGTTTCGGGAGTCTTGGCATAGGCAGGGATCCTTATTACCGCACTTCTGTTTGACATTGCATATCCTATGGTAACCGGTGCTTCAAATCCGGGAACAAGCCTCTTATATGAATTGGTTGACGGATTGGTGATCGCACACAGGGACCGGGCATGCGTAAGCAGTCCGCCCATAAACCAGTGCGCTTCCTTACTCAACTGTGCATATCCCTTCTCATCATAGAATACAGGCTTACCCTTTTTAAACAGCAGCATATGTACATGCATTCCGTTTCCTGCCTCCCCTGCAAGAGGCTTAGGCATGAAGGTTGCCGTACAGCCGCCCTTTACCGCTTCATTCTTGATCACGTATTTGGCGCTCATGGTGTCATCCGCAAGCTTAAGCATATCGCCAAGCTCAACCTCTATCTCCATCTGACCGCTTCCGCCGACCTCGGGATGGTGGTATTTTACTGCAATTCCCCATTCATCCATGGCAAGGCACATCCGGCTTCTTAAATCATTTCTTATATCTGTAGGAAGGCTGTTGTGATATCCCGCACCGGGTGCTACCTGATAGCCGTTGTTGTTATCATCATAGCCCGAAGCATAGCCTGCCTGAGCAGTAAATATCTCGGTATACATATTGTAGTAATCGGTATTGTATTTAACACTGTCAAAGATATAGAATTCATATTCGGGTCCGATGATCATCTTATCTGCTACGCCCTGCTCTTCCATATATTCAAGAGCACGGATCGCAACATTCCTCGGATACTGGTCAAACGGTCTGTTATTCGGAAGATCAATGATACGTACATCCCCGATCATCGACAGTGTCGGAACCTCTGAATAACGGTCTACAACAGCGGAATCCAGCACTGGAATAAATACCATGTCACTGTTTTCAACGGGTGCATATCCGTAATTGGAACCGTCAAATCCTATTCCATGCTCCATTGTTCCTTCATTAAGCCTCTGTGCGGGAATACTTAAGTGACGCCATCTTCCGTCAATATCAGTCAGCTTAAAGTCAACCATCTTAATCCCCTCATCCTTGATAAGCTTCTGAATATCCTTAAGTGACTTAGCCATAAATACCTCCTTTAGTACATTTCCTTTACGCTGCCTGTTTATTCTGTTTATTTGGCAGCTTATCCTTTGTCTGTTTTATTGTACTAAATATTTGCTTTAATTCCAACATCACAGGCTGATTTTATTTATTATTTAATCTTCCCAAAACAGTTCATCCAGTGTTTTGTCAAGTGCTTTGCATATTGCAATGCAGAGGTTTATTGTAGGATTGTAATCACCCTTTTCTATCGCACTTATGGTCTGTCTTGACACACCGCACTTTTTCGCAAGATCCTCCTGGGACAGATCCATTCCGGCACGTGCCGCTTTCAGTCTTAAATTCTTCATGGCCTAGTCCTCGCTTTCTTCCGATGCTTCCCTCTTCTTATCAGCTGCATCCTTCATAATAAGCTCCGCTGCCACAACAAGGAAAAGAATAACGCACATAAGATTTACTGCCGAATCCGACATAACACCATCCACAATAAATACTCCTTCTCTAACCTGGGCTGCAACCACAAGCAGATTAACGATACCTGCTGCCAGGGATATCAGATAGAATCTCTTCTTGTTTGTGTTAATACCGTAATATCCGTCGTGCCATATGCTGTAGGTTACCTGTACAAGGATACCGACGAATATAATAAAGAAATCCATTGCAAACCTGTTTGCGATCACTATCCCGGCACAATCAATGCAGATCACTATCGCGGCACCGATCATCGAACCCCAGAACCCGTACATATATGCCTTTCCTCTTACCGCTTCCTGTCTCTCATCATATTTGGTCATGATTTTTTTGTCCCTGTTGACAAACCTGAACAATATCACACAGATGAGCAGCCCTGTCAGTATGCCGAATACAACTCCCGTACCTCTGTAAATATTTGCTCCTTCCATAATTCATTTCTCCTCTCTTTTCAAAAAATGTAGTACTTTATCTTGTTTAATAGCATAATGTAAAATATATCTTACATATCTGTTATCTGTACTATAATCTGTTTATGGAATATTGTCAAGTATATTTTACATATTTCTATAAAAAAATTTTTACGTCATATAATTCGGACTCAAAAAATCACGTAACCTCAATAACATTTAACAGATCATTCTTTACTTTAAATCTTATATTATAACCCGCATAGCAAAGTCCGTATATCCTGTCTTCTTCCCCGTTATTATGGTACGAAGGTCTTGAATCGCTCTTAAGTACCGCTATAATGCCATCCTGCTTGTCTTTCGGGAGTTTATCAAGAAGAGCTTTCGGAAAATCAACCTTCAGCTCATGGGGCATTACCTGATCCGTGAATCCGTTTCTTGTATTTTCATGTGAATCGGTATAGGAAAGATATGGTTTTATATCATATATGGGTGTATTATCCCTCATGTCGATACCGGAAACATATAATAACGGGCCTCTGTCAACAGTTATCGTCACACCTGTGAGCTTAACGGATGACAGTCCTATATGATTGGGACGGAAAGGTGATCTTGTTGCAAATACACCCATCCTCTCATTCCCGCCAAGCCGGGGAGGACGCACCGTTGCCCTGAAATCCTCATCTTCCTTTACTTCAAAGCCCCATAGTAACCATATGTAATCATAACCTTCCATTCCCCTGACAGCTTCGGGATTCCTGTATTCCTTTTCGAATTCAATATACCCCGTAAGCTCCTCTATAAGCCCGCTCTGTCTCGGAAGCCCGAACTTCTGCGGGAAATCGGTATGAATATGTGCTATCGTCTTAAGTTCCATGATATCCTTAACTATATGTATTGTTTTATCCTGATCACCCCTGGATTATTTCCTGAGCATCCTTGTTCTGTTGGCCGTAAACTCCGATATCTGCTTCCACAGCCTGTTAAGCTGTTTCTTATGAGTACAGAGCTTTTCCGTACAATTGGAACATTTAAGATAGGCGTTGGTCTCTTCCGAAAATCTCTCCGGATGTAAATAGAAGGTTATTTCCCAGCGTACCATCAGTAAGACGGCCATTGCGAGCAGGCTCCATGAATACGGATTCCTTACAAAAAACAGGGGCGTGAACATCATGGCATAATCCCAGTTGTATATCCTGCATGCGCTGCAGCATTTATTTTTCAGAAACCAGCTCTGGAATGGACAGAAGAACAGAATACAGATCATATCACACACAGAGTAGGCACAGCAAAGAAGTATCATAATACCGTCATCAAACAGACCTGACATATATAAGGCACCGAATATGGCATTTAAACATATCCATATGAGCGCTACCAGCATGGAGGCATTATTGTCTGAAACCTTTATCTGAGTACTTCCGGTTTTGATATAATTTCTCTTAAACTGCTTCTGACATCCCGGACTCTCGAGTCTTGTCGGAAAGAAACGCATAAGCATCTCTATTACATACAATACCCAGATGACCCGTACGATAAATAACTGGTTGAAGTCAAACAGCTTCCCCTGTTTTACGCGTTCGTATACGTAAACTGCCAATGAAACCACAAAAAGCAAAGATCTGTATACCAGCCTTATATAATGGAATATACTGACCGGTGTAAGTAAAGGCTTTGTCTTTTTCCTGATTGAAGCATCCATTATAAAACACCTTCTTTATTATGCGATCGGTCCGTCATAACCCGGTATTCAGTAATTATCCGGAAGATCGTTTTCCAACAGGATATATTTATGACCCTGACCCTTTATTTCATATGCACACGACAGTGCCTCCTCAAGCCTGTCAAAAGACTTGAGCCTGTCCGCGGGAAAACCCTTACTCAGAACTCCGTCATAAATAGGTTTTGTACGTTTCTTCCCGACAAGCAGTATATGGTCGCAGCAGTCAGCCGCATAAGTCCCGAATTTATAGTTGTATTCCTCTTCCTTATCCCCAAGCTCTACCATTCCCGGTGTGATGAGTATCCTGATACCGTCAAACATCTTAAGTGTCTCAACCGCAGCCTTACTTCCCACGGGATTTGAATTGTAGGCATCATCTATTATTGTGACAAGACCATGCTCCCTTAACTGCATGCGATGTTCCACACTCTGAAGACGTCTTACGGGAATCTTAAGATCCGACAGGTTAACACCCAATCTGTTTGCAACAGCAATGGCTCCTACAACATTTATAACATTATGTGCTCCGATAAGACGCATCTGGAAGTTCTCACTGCTTCCGTCGGGTGCCGTTACGGTGAAATCGGTTCCTGTCTGTGAAACACTGATATTGCCTGCCCTGTATGCCTGATCCTTTAAATTGTCCTCTCTGCCCCAAGCTGCGCTCTTATCCGATCCCTCAGCCGCTCCGTTAATATCTGTACAATAAAATACAATATTATCATATCCCTTCGACTGATCGATCACGTACTCATTATCCCCGTTTAAAAAGAGCATACCATCCTTTGGAAGGGCATCCGCAAGCTCGAACTTGGTCTTCTTTATGTTTTCCATATTGAAGAATGTTTCAAGATGCTGCGGACCTATAGATGTGATCATGCCATGATGGGGATGAACGATATCACAGATTTCCTTTATGTCACCCACATGTCTTGCACCCATCTCACAGACGAATATCTCATGTGTCCTTTTGAGAGACTCCCTTACAGTCCTTACCACTCCCATCGGTGTGTTGAAGCTCTCCGGAGTTACAAGCACATTGAAGCTGTCCTTAAGAAGAGTCTGTAAATAGAACTTAACACTGGTCTTGCCGTAGCTGCCGGTTACTCCGATCACAGTAAGGTTTTCAGACTCCCTGAGTATACGTTTTGCATCATTTATGTAGTACTGTCTGACTCCCCATTCAATCGGATGATTGACGGTGTTGGCCACAACATTCATGATAAGCTGGATCCCGACAAGTATCAGAAGTACCCCGTTTACACGGTTTGTATCAAGAAATATGATAGAACATACTATAATAACGCCACTGATCAAGATCAGGGTTACTGTCATTCTCTTGACCCTTGCGGTATAAACAAGCTTCTTCTTGGTATTAAGCCTCTTCATTGCATTATAAACAAGGATCACAAGAAGCAGGGTCAGGTATCCGAGGACATCCAGGGCGGTAAAAGGAACAAACAGCCTTATAAGACCTGTCATAAATGTAAAGATAAGCAGCCACTGCTGTCTTATATTTTTCTTAAGCCTGTTTAAATGCTCACCGTTCTTGTATCCGTTAAGCTGGAACATATGCATGTTGTAACGCATCGCCAGAAAAAAAGCAGGTATAAACAGTATTGCCATCAGTATTGTTCTTAACATCCGTAGTAGCTCCTCATGATACTTTTAAAAACTGCCGGACTTTCAAGAAATGAGAAATGTCCGCAGCCCTGAAGGAGAGCAAGTCCCGAATTCGGTATCTTCTCCTCCATAAGCCTGGCATCACTTATGGGGGTGGCCGTATCCTTATCACCCCAGATAAGCAATGTATCCTGTTTGATACATGGAAGTAAATCCGTAAGGTCTTCGTTCACCGCCATTACCATACACTGCCTCATCATCGGGGAGGCGTTCCTGTAATCAGCAGAACCCTGTCTGCTCCTCCAGTCATCAATAAGCTCGGGAAACAACGCATAAATAAGCCTGATATTTACAATTTTCTTTATAAGCTTATATTTTTTTATATTGAATTTCTGTCTAAATGATCTCTTCGGCATGATTCCCGCACTGTCAATAAGGACTATGTTCTTTATCTCAAAAGGGATATCCTCTCTTGCCGCCAGCTTGATTATTATCCTTCCGCCGTATGAGTGACCGATGAGAGAAGCCTTCCTGATGTCAAGTGCTTCCATGAATTTACAGAAGAAATCCGTATATGCATCCACATTCCAGGGTTCCCTGGGCTCATCAGATCCGCCAAAGCCCGGAAGATCAAACTGGACGAAACGGTACTTATCATTTATCGTTGCCGCTACTGAATCATACACCCCAAGATCCGTTCCCCAACCCTGCAGCAACACTACCGTCTCAACATCCGCACCCTCTGTTGGTCCGGTTATCTTATAGCTTATATTGTATCCGTCTACTTCTATATTCATATCTTTTCTTTCTCTTTTTCAGAATAACCTATTGCGGTGACAGGCTTTCATCCTCTGAACCATAAATATAACTGTCGATCAAGCCGGATAAAATAAATTCCTGCGGCTCGTTATGATACTCTGAATCCATACCGTAAGCATGATCCGTACCCGAAAGATTTCTTCCGTACAGCCATGCAATATGATTCTCACATGTTTCCACATACTTAATATTCTTGGTTATATAATTTCCAAGTACCATAAGCCTTGCAGTCTCAAATACCCTGTCAACATGATCATCTCTTCCGGTACTTACACTGATCAGCTCATTATCTGCTGATGCAGCTTTTACGGCACTGTTTATATCATCCATAAGCGCGGTTATAAGCTTCTCACCGATATCCAGATCTATCTTATTGTAACAGGTAAGATATGCTACCGTTCCAAGATAACCGCTCATATCCTCACGGAAGCCTTCGGGAGGATTATCCTGATAATCTTCCACAGTCTGCCTGTACTCTTTCTTCCCGGTAAGCTTATATAGCTGGGCAGCAGCCCAGTAACGCTTATCTTCGGCTGTTCTTTTATCTTCAGCCGAACTCCCGTCATACTGCTCCTGCGTATGTTTGTAAACAAGCTCCGAGAGTTTTGTACATTCCTTTGCATATTCTTTATCATACGGATCGTATTCATAGGCAAACATAGCCATTACTGCCGCATATTGATAACAGGTTCCCATATCCGCATTAAGCGTAGCTGTCAGGACTCCGTGCTTATTAATATAATTTTTGAGAATTTCTGTATAAGCCCTGGCCTCCGATATCTGTTTGGGGACCGTATCGGATCCTTCCTCCGTAAGCGGATCATAAAATAATTCAAAAGCCAGCAAAAGATCCGTTATTCTTAAAAAACTCTCACGGATGTTGTTAGCGCCCAGCTTATCCGGAATATCCTTACCGCCGGCTGTCAATCCATCCAGTATATCCTTATAAAGACCTTCTTTTATTACAAATTCATCAGACACAATTCCGGAGTCTGTCTCTATTTTGTAAGTACCATCCGTATTAATTGAAGACAGATCACATATTCCGATCATATTTTCATCAGCAGTACCGGTATTTCTGTAGAGGATCCTGTCACTGTATACCACCTTCTGTGAATTGGTATCCGTAACATTGAATGTCTTCTCTTTTCCGTCGCACACAACGAATACTCTCTTCGATCCATTCTTCTCAAAGCCTGCAACTCCCGTATAAATCGTACCGCTTGCCTTCACTTCGTTATCACTGACCAAAGCCGCATTATTTTCACTTACTGTCTGTTCTTTATAATGATCCGCTTTATCTGAACTGCCGCATCCGTATAATAAGAATATAAGAAAGGTACAAATAAACAGACCTGTATAAATCCTTTTATTCATGTCTTACTTTCCTTTGATCCTTTCCTTTCTTTTTAAATATCATGAACACAACCAATACAGCCAAAGTCATTATACTGACAAATGAAGATATATACGTAACTGACGTGCCTTTATAACCTACCCATAAGACACCTTTACCGATACCATCCGTATTTACGCGGCACATACCGTTATAGCCATCCCCGGAAACACCAAGCTCCGTTACTGTGCCTGAGGTATCCGTAAATAAAGCCTTATAACCCTTATAAAATATAAACGGTACATCCACGTATTCACAGCTTCCGTCTATATCTGCAACTATCGTGTTCTTTATCCGGGTGTAATTTATTCTTTCTCCGTCGGATGTGATCATCCTCTCACTGTCAGCAATAAGACTGTCTCTGTTGACTACTGTGGCCGGCAGCCATTCACCGGCTATTACATTGGATGTATACGGTTTATATGAATAATAGTCATCCGAATAATCATAATATCCCAAAAATTCTCTTCCAAAGCC
>JAEEHY010000153.1 GCA_016281085.1 Lachnospiraceae bacterium | reverse complement strand
TCATAAATAAAAGACCAATCTATTGCTTTATCAATAAGTCGCAACAGATGGTCTTGTGGAACGAGGTCATCCATACAGAACATTTGGATCTGCTCTCGTTTTTGATCGGTATTTTGTGTCATCATAAGCAAAAGGCCTCCCTAAAATATACAATAATTATATCAAAAAAATAGCGTAGAAGCCAGTGTTTATGGGCATTTGCGAACAAAAAGGAAGGGTATCGGCGGCAGCCGATGGTTTCCTTTATAAATAGATAAAGCCAGGGAATTGTCCCTGACTTTGTCTACAGTCTGAGGGTATCCTTCCGGATACCCTTTTTCTTGTGATCTTCGAGCGCGAGACGGGACTCGAAGAACCATGAGTACGCAGAATATTGATAAAAAGGAGGTTTCGCGGGACTGTCATTAGCTGTACCTCCAAAAGTACCCCTTTAAATATTGAAATCGTCTTCGTTCTCCGTTGACTGCAACTGCATCAGCATACTGTGCTGTTGACCTATATTAGCCACATCAAATGCTTTAATACAAGTCGAAGCCCACAAAAAATGCTCTTTAATTGCATTCACCAATACTAAAATATCTGTTTCAAGCAGTTTTTCTTTGGAATTATACACAGAACCTTGTCTATGGACATATCCATGCTTCGTCATAAAACTTCGGATATCCTTATATGCCGTTCGATAGTCTTTATAATATTCCTGGAGCTTTTTTGTATCCAAATCAAATTCTATTGACTTGAAATGCTTTCTTTTAGCCATATTTTACGCAACCTTTAATCCAAAATACTCAACAAGATCTTCTTCTTCAAAATCATTCGGATCATCACTATCTTCATTAGTACATAGCAACCAAACAGAAAGATTTGTAATAAACCACTCCTGTTTTTTTAAACCATTCAGGATGATTCCTAGATTTGGATAATCAACATCGGCTCCGGTTCCTGAATATGTGCGATAATCATTCTCTATACTTAACTTAAAACCTCTTTTGCTAAAAATGCTATCCAACTTATCGTATATGGTCTCTATTTCCAGATTTTTTTCATTAATTATCTTTTCTTTATTTAATCCTATAACCATTTTATACATAGATTCACCTACTCTCTCAATATACTCGTTTCGATGTATCCTGATTATAACATGGCTGTTATTGCATATCAAACCAAACCGGCAGCGACATACTCTTTGTCAAAATACCCTTTACGATCCTGTTTATCATGTAAACTTCCATGGCACGCAAACCAAAGAAAGCCCCCGGATGATACGGAGACTTTCTTTAAACTCATAATAATCATTATGTGGATGCAACGTTTTATAAACGCATCACCCTATATAGATCAGATCAAATGCATACCCTTCAAAATTAACATCAACCGTGACCGTTGCGGGATCGCTATCAGTATCGGGATAGAAATGCACCTTCCCGTTCTTGTCTATCGCCGTCAGCGCAAACACCCTTCCGGCCTTTCTATACCCGTCGGGAATGAACAGGATAAGCTTACCGTTCTTCAAAGTATGGTCAATAGCCTTGCCGTCGGCAATCAGGTTGAAGGAAAACGCCTCGTTACACCCGGGTGACATGATCTGTTTGAAGGCTAACTGGGCCGCCGGCCCCTGAACCTGCTTTGACGCCTTCGCTTCCCATACTCTTGTTCCGTTCTTTATATATATGATGTTAAGGGCATTGGGATTGGGAGGCGTGGAGCTTTCAGAGCTGCTCGAACTCTTTTTATCCTTCTTTTTGGGTTCGGGCTTGGGTTCAGGCTTTGGATCAGGTCCGGGTTCCGGATCATCCTTGCTGATCGTCACCGTAACACATGCCGCCTCGGAATCAGTATGCTTATCATCTCCCTTAGCCTTATACCAGACATAATAGGTTCCGGCGTTGGTTCCGGTGGGGATGGATGAGGTATATCCGGTTGTCGGGGCGGTGGTTGTATCCTCGCCGAGGGCATACTGTATCGTGCCGCCTTCAGCTGTACCCGCGTTGACAAGTTCCTGAGCCTGCCCGGTGTATGACAGCGATTTGGCTGTCGGTGCCTTGGTAACAGTAGCTGTCTTCTTTTCCCCACCATTCAACGTGAAAGTATTTGATTCAGGTGAGAAGGTAACTGATGACAGATTGAGCTGTAAAGCGGGGCGGATACAACAGCGTGAACCAGACACATCTGTGCCACCGCCGATTATGCCGTCGGTTCTCACGAACTCCACACCTATCCAGTCAGGATTGTATTCACTTCTGGCTGGCGTGCGGAGATACCATGTGTGGCTGAACGCCAGAACATTCACAGGAACACACTTCACCTCATCTACGCTCATCAGATACAGCTTTGCATCAACTGCCACATCGTTGTCCGATCCCTTCACCTTAACAGTGTTAATCGCGCTTTCAACCTCGGCGAAGGAACCGCCGCTGGCTGTCATATTATCCAATGTGGTTCTTACCGTTGAAGAGCTATAGGCATAGCTGGATTCATCGAACATAACTGGTTCACCCAGCTCCTCCGCTACCAGAAGCGTGACCGTTCCTGCATCCACCGCCGTGGAGTTGTCTGAGATGATGTACCATGGCTTACCATTGAAAGTCACCTGCAATGCTTTAAGTTCATCTACACTCTTGTTTTTGTTCGCATCTGTAGTGACATCATAGGTGGCATATGCTTTCGTATCGTCCGCATACGCCTTCAAACTCATCCCCGGCATCAGTCCCAACACCATCGTGAGACTGACCATGACGGTCAAAAGCATCCGCTTACTTATCAGTTTTCTACCTTTTTTCCTTCTCATCACAAAACATCCTTTCTGCAAATTATATATATGATTAATTATAGGAAGAAAGTGTGATGATATATAGGTTGAAAAAAGGTTGAATATGGGCTAAATAGTGTAAAATCTCCGGAAAATCAGTTTAATTCACAACATTATTCCTGAAATAACCTTTTTATACTTTTTTTCAACCTTGACCATGGTGTTTCAAACAAGTATTCTATCTGTAGATAAATATCATTATTGTGTTGTTACTATTATTCCTGTAAAGGCATACAGTAATCATAAGTGTTATTCTATCTGAAGGAGAAGAGATAAGGTGTACTTTACAACATCTGAAATAACTGAAATATGGAATACTACCAAACGAAGGGGATTGGTAATAACGGTATTGTTCAGTATTATGCTGACACTATGTTCATGTTCCGGTAATTTAAAAGCGGATGATAATACCGGTGTTGCAAAAAAAGGGACAGAGACAGCGGATAATGCCGGCGGTGACGATCGTGAATTGGTCCTCGATGGGATCACCCCGGGCGAAATCGACGCCGTTGATTCCGCAAAGGAGCTTATCAAAAACGGAGACCTGTCGGCTGCAGAGATAAAGCTTGAGCAGGACGCAGGCTATGAAGGCGCATATTATCTTATGCTTGTTCAATATCTCAAGGACTTTGAGTCCGGAAAAGATGTGCGGATGTCAGACATAGGCGGATTTCTGAAAAAGAGAGCAGATGACGATTTTATCACAGAAACCCTGAATGCCGTACCGGCCGTACAGGAATATGAGAAGCTCTACGGGGAATATACATGCGGGGATATCACTCTTATCATATCCGCTGACGGAAGCGTATTAAGACGTGGTACAGATGAAGACGGAACGGAATATGAAGAGCCCAAATCCATATATTACAATAACGGGATGTATTGGCTGGATAACTTCGATGCGGACAGCGAACCGGCTCCGAAGGAATATATTGAAAGATCAGGGGAAGATCTTATTATTTCAGTTGATGGTAATGAATATACATACGAAAAGAAATCAGATTAAAGCGGGAGATACTATGCTGAATAACATCATTCACGGCTTAGTACACCGATCAGATCATGCTTTTCATCAGTTCCGGTTTTCTCATAAAGACTGTTGATATATCGATAGACCATTGTCCGTGATATTTCCAACTCTTGCGCTATTTCATTTGTTCGTATATCTTTTTCTCTCAGGATGATCCTTACAACATCGGTTTCCCTTGGTGTCAATCTGAACTGCG
>JAEEHY010000152.1 GCA_016281085.1 Lachnospiraceae bacterium | reverse complement strand
TATGCGCGGTGCCAATTCGACGGATATAGCAATTCTGGTTGTTGCTGCCGATGACGGTGTTATGCCGCAGACTGTCGAAGCTATAAATCATGCAAAGGCAGCCGGGATTGAGATCATAGTTGCGGTAAACAAGATAGATAAGCCGAGTGCCAATATAGACAGGGTTAAGCAGGAGCTTTCGGAGTATGATCTTATCCCTGAGGATTGGGGCGGAAGTACGGTATTCGCTCCCGTATCGGCCAAGTCGGGAGAAGGTATAGATAACCTTCTTGATATGATCCTGCTTACATCGGATATACTTGAGCTTAAGGCAAACCCGAAGAGGAAGGCCAGAGGTCTTGTTATAGAAGCACAGCTTGACAAGGGGCGCGGTCCCGTTGCCACTGTACTTGTACAGAAGGGTACACTTAAGGTAGGAGATTATATTGCGGCAGGTGCCTGCTACGGTAAGGTGCGTGCGATGATAGATGACAAGGGAAGGCGTGTTAAGGAAGCAGGTCCTTCAACACCGGTCGAGATTCTTGGTCTCAATGATGTGCCGGGTGCAGGTGAGATATTTGTATCTCCCGAGAACGATAAGGAAGCAAAGAACTTTGCACAGACCTTTATCGCGCAGAACAAAGTCAAGCTGCTTGACGATACCAAGAACAAGATGTCTCTTGATGATCTGTTCAACCAGATCCAGGAGGGTAACCTTAAGGAACTTAACCTTATCATCAAGGCGGATGTTCAGGGATCGGTTGAAGCGGTTAAGGAGAGTCTTGTCAAGCTTACAAATGAAGAGGTTGTTGTCAAGGTCATCCATGGCGGCGTAGGTGCGATCAACGAGTCCGATGTTGTGCTTGCATCCGCTTCCAATGCGATAATCATAGGCTTTAATGTACGTCCCGATGCCACGGCCAAGAATATAGCCGAGACAGAGGGAGTGGATATAAGGCTGTACAATGTCATTTACAAGGCTATAGAGGATGTTGAAGCAGCCATGAAGGGTATGCTTGATCCCGTATTCGAAGAGAAAGTGCTCGGACACGCCGAAATACGTCAGATATTTAAGGCTTCGGGTGTCGGAAATATAGCAGGTTCTTATGTGCTTGACGGTACCTTTGAGAGAGGCTGTATGGTTCGTATCACTCATGAAGGTGAGCAGATATTCGAAGGTAACCTCGCTTCGCTCAAGAGATTTAAGGATGATGTCAAAGAGGTTAAGGCCGGGTTTGAATGCGGTCTTGTATTCGAAGACTTCAATGATTTTGAAGAGCTTGATGTGGTAGAGGCTTACAAGATGGTCGAGGTACCAAGATAAATGTCATAAGGAATGTCATAAGGGGGTATCGCGAAACGAAGTGAGCGGTGGATTCCTTATGACGGCAAGAAACAGGATAAGATTGTCAGAGGAAATCGCGAAACGAAGTGAGCAATGGATTCCTTATGACGGAGGAAAAGAAAAGATGCGTAAGAACAGTATCAAAAATACAAGAATAAATTCCGAGGTTTTGCATGAGCTTGCCAACCTGATACGTTCCGAGGTTAAGGATCCCCGTGTAGGCCCCATGACCTGTGTGACGGATGTAGAGGTGGCACCGGACCTTAAGACATGCAAGGTGTGGATATCGACACTGGGTGATGAAAACGCCAGGGAGGAAACGCTTAAGGGACTTAAGAATGCTGAAGGGTATTTAAGGAAGCAGCTGGCACATAACCTGAATTTAAGGAATACTCCGGAACTCAGATTTCTTGCCGATACTTCCATTGAATACGGCATGAAGATGAACAAGCTTATTGATGATGTTTCATCATAGTATATTAGGAGATTTGGCATGATAGATAATTTGTTAAAGGAGATAGGAAATCCTGATACTATCGGAATAACCGGACATGTAAGGCCTGATGGTGACTGCGTTGGCGCGGTGCTTGGTATGTATGCATACCTTTCGAATGTGTATAAGGATGCAAAGATCAGGATTTTCCTGGAAAAACCTGCTGAAATGTATTCTTTTCTCAAGGGGTATGACCAGATAGACGAGAGCTTCGCTTATCCCGGGCAGTTTGATGTATTTATCTGCCTTGATTCCGGAGATATCGACAGGATAGAGAAGGCTGATAAGCTGTTCCTGGGTGCCAGGAAGTCCATATGTATAGATCATCATGTCAGTAACAGCGGTTTCGGGGATGTGTTCCACGTAGAGCCTGAAGCCAGCTCCACCTGTGAGATACTTACCCGTCTGTTTGAAGACGAATATATGGATACGGAAGTGGCCAGGGCGTTGTACACCGGTATCGCTCATGATACAGGAGTATTTCGATACAGCTGTACGGGTCCGGATACATTTATTGCACTCAGTAAGCTGGTGAAGTATGATTTTGACGGATCGAAGATAACGGATGAGACATTCTATCAGAAGACGTATATGCAGAACCAGCTGTTGGGGCGTTCGCTGCTCGAGAGCATTCTGTTTATGGACGGGAAATGCATTGCCAGCAGTATTGACAGACGGGCGATGGATTTCTACGGAGCTACCGGCAAGGATCTTGATGGAATAGTCAATCAGCTTCAGATAACAAAGGGAGTAGAGGTTGCCATTTTCATGCATGAGATCGGAACACTCGAATACAAGGTGAGTCTTCGTTCGAACGGGAAGGTAAATGTGGCGGATGTTGCATCGTATTTCGGTGGCGGGGGACATGTGAGGGCAGCAGGCTGTACAATGAACGGGACATTTTATGATGTGCTCAACAACCTGTCGCTGCATATAGAGAAGCAACTTAAGGATGCCGGTATATTGTGATCCGTTTTCTTTGGCGGAGCATGTCGGTATGAATATGGTTAAGGATCCGGTAGAGTTTTAACGAAACGATAATGAACGGAATAATAAATATATATAAAGAAAGAGGCTTCACATCCCATGATGTGGTAGCAAAGCTCAGGGGAATATGCCACCAGAAAAAGATCGGTCATACAGGCACACTGGATCCCGATGCTGAGGGTGTACTTCCGGTATGCCTGGGAAATGCCACATCATTGTGCGATATGATCACTGCTGACGGTAAGGAATACGAAGCCGTACTTCTGCTTGGTATCACCACTGATACACAGGATGTATCGGGAACAATACTTGAAAAAAAAGACGTCAACCTTTCAGAGGCTGATGTTCTTTTGTGTATAAAGGAATTTATCGGGGACATTGAGCAGATACCACCGATGTATTCCGCGCTTAAGGTGAACGGTAAGAAGCTGTATGAGCTTGCAAGAGAAGGTAAGACTGTAGAACGCAGACCGAGAAGGATAACCATTCATTCGATAGATATAAAAGATGTGGATATGCCCAGGATCACCATGCGTATATCCTGCTCCAAGGGTACTTACATAAGAACATTGTGTAATGATATAGGAGAACGTCTCGGATGCGGAGGTACAATGGAGAGTCTTGTCCGTACGCGATCGGGAGAATACCGTATAGAGGACGCGGTAAGGCTTGGCTGTGTTCAGGAATGGGCGGACCGGGGAGAACTTGAAAAACATATACTCACAGTGGAGGAATATTTTGCGGACTGTGAGAGCGTTCATATGAATGAACACGGAGATAAGCTTCTGCATAACGGGAATGTGTTCGGTGAAACAGCGGCTGAAGAAAGGGGGCCTTCCACGCTCCGTTCCGGTTCCCTGAATTACCGGGTATACGATTCTTCCGATGTTTTTTACGGCGTGTATACATATGATGAGAAAAGAAGGATATATAAACCGTTTAAAATGTTTATACCGTAAGGGCAGTGCGGGAACGCGTGTAAGTTGCTGATCAATACCACGATATGATGCTTAAGCCGTTGCACACAAGTTTAAGGAAGCCGGATTGAAAGGATATGTGAAAATGAGTGACCGGGAATATTCCCCGACTCATCACTGGTGAACTATGAATATAATATCGGATAATATAAATTTTCGTATAGATGTACCGTCAGTTGTGACTATCGGGAAGTTCGACGGCATTCATAAGGGACATGCACAGGTATTCAAAAGAATGGAGGAATACAGGAAGCAGGGTCTTAAGATAGTTGTGTTTACCTTCGATATGCCTGTGTCAAGGGTGCTGGGCGGCGGTGACGGAAAGGTGCTTACGACAAGAGAGGAGAAGAGATATATCTTCGGGAAGCTGGGTGCGGATTACCTTGTCGAGTTTCCTTTTAATGAAAAGACAGCGTCGATAAGCGCTGAGGAATTCATTGATGATTACCTTGTGGAGAGCATGAACATGCATGCGATAGTCATGGGTAACGACTGCAGATTCGGACACAGGGGAATGGGTAACGCAGAGATGCTGGCAAGGTATGCCCACAATTACGGATATGAGGTGGAAGTGCTTGACAAGATAAGACAAAACGGAGTGGAGATAAGCTCCACAGCGATCCGCTCCTGCGTGGAGACGGGCAGGATCGGCAGTGCCAACGAGATGCTCCTTTATCCGTATTTCTTTCTGGGAGAAGTTATAAAGGGCCGTCAGCTTGGAAGGACCATGGGGATGCCTACGGTCAACATGCGTCCTCTGGCAGGCAAGCTCCTTCCTCCGAGTGGTGTATATTTCTCGTCTGTGGAAATTGGAGGAGTTAAATACAATGCAATAACGGATATCGGATGCAAGCCGACGGTGGAGGATGAAAAGGATCCGCCGATAGGAGTTGAAACCTATATTTATGATTTCGACAAACAGATATACGGG
>JAEEHY010000151.1 GCA_016281085.1 Lachnospiraceae bacterium | reverse complement strand
GCGGTTTCGACCATGGAGGTTCCCGTGTCCATGCTGGTCTTTTGAATGTAACGGTAGGCCTCCGGCTCCGTCATTCCCTTCTTCTTCATCAGCATTCCCTTGGCCTTGTCTATATACTTGCGGTCCTCCCCCTCCCGCGAATGCTTCACCAACCTATTGTCGGAGGGCCGTCTGAAGTATTTGGACGCTTCACGCTCGATCACATTCACAAGCTCGGACATCTTAAGCGGGAGCTCAAGCTTTATCGCTTCCTTAGGATATTCATCGCTCATCACGTTGTGCGTAAGAATGATAAGCTTAAAATACCTGGGAATACAGTCGTTAAGCTCTACAAAGCTCATATCCGTAAGCCTGCTTCCACAGATGATAACACCGTCATCAAGCCTGCAGCTTTCACTCAACGCATCAGCCGCAGACTGGCATACAAGATCAGGCCTGTAACCGCGCTTTAGCAGCAACCCGCCTATTTTACGTGCGTCTTCAATTTTGGGCATAACAACAATGATGCTGCTCATAACGCATGTCCTTAATAACTTTCCTGATATCTCTCCAATTAGTATCCTGATTATTGTACTTAATACTTATACAGATAATTCTCGATCTCCCAGTCACTTATATCTCTTATATATCTGTTCCATTCGGCGAGCTTGCTTTCAGTGTATATCCTTGCAAAATCATCTCCCACCACTTCTCCGATAAACGGATCGTTTCCTGCACAGCTGACGGCCTCCTTAAGGTTCTGTGGCATACCGTTCACATTTGCAATGGGGAGACGCATGGGAATGTTTGCCCCGTCTCCGCTCTCTATGCCCTCTAATCCGGCCGAAATGCACAGAGCCAGGGCCAGGTACGGGTTAGCTGCTGAATCGGGGAATCTGAGCTCGATAGCGGGCTCAAACAGCCCCTCCCTGATCCGTATATATGTCGTACTGATATCGTAGTCCGATTTCACCCTGGCATCATCCAGCGCAAGCAGTATCCTCTTGTACGAATTCACCGTCGGATTGGTGTATGCACACAGCGCCGTGGAATGCTTAAGAATTCCGTTTATAAAATCACGCGTCCCGGCATTTACGACTCCCTCCGTGCCATCCATGATATTCTGTTCATCCTTGTAAACGGTAAAGTTAAGGTGCATGCCGGAACCCGCTTCACCTGCCTTGGGCTTGGGCATAAAGGTCGCATGCAGTCCGAATCTCCTTGCGATCGAACGGACGGCAAACCTGAAGGTCATTATCGCATCGGCAGCCTGCAGGGTATCCGCCTCCTTGAAGTCGATCTCATGCTGGGCAGCCGCCTTCTCATGATACGATGACTCTATCTCAAAACCCATCTGTTCCAGCAGAAGAACTATTTCCCTTCTTGCATTCTCACCCAGATCCACCGGTCCCACATCCATCATTCCGGCCTGCTCATGGGTTATTGTAGTAGGCAGTCCCGCCTCATCCAGATGAAAGAGGAAGAACTCGCACTCGGGTCTTATCATAAAGGTATAGCCCTTTAACTTGGCCTTATCGATGGCGTTCTTAAGTATTGTCCTCGGACTCATTTCGAACAGCGTCCCGTCGGGGTAGCATACATCACACATGAACTTGGCAACCTTACCCTGCTGCGGCCTCCATGGGAGGATCATAAATGTATCGTAATCAGGCTCAAGGATGAGTTCACCTTCGTATCCGCATGTGCCGGCACCGTCGAACAGCACCGCACCGTCTATCCTGTATTTATCAACAAGCACCTTGCTCAGCTGTCCTGCCGTAACTGCAACATTCTTAAGATGTCCGAATATATCCGTAAACTGTAAACGGATAAATTCAACACCCTCTGCGCTTATAATATCCAGTATTTCTTTTGCTGTTTTCATTTCCCGTAACCTCCAAGTGTAAAAACCTAAAAAAGGGCACCTTGGATAAACCAAAGCGCCCTTGCTTCACAAAAAAATATACTATTTCTCAAACATCTGTGTCAAGTGAATTCTTTTAACGTAGAAAAATGGTCAATAACACCGTTATTGTACGCTAAACTTTTTGTACATTAAACTTTACGGAAATAAAAAGAACTACCACTTTCGTGATAGTCCTCTTATAGCAAGTATCTTTTGGGGGAAAAGTATTGCTTGCCATATAGTGGGGAAATCTTGAGGTTCTGACAAGGAGGTGAAACCACAAGATTTTGTAACAAGACACTAGTATAGTACCACATATTGTTATGGATTTCAAGACATTTTATATAATTTTTGTAACCTTTCAGAATTCCGTATCAAGGCTTGCAACTATGCGGTAATCGGGGTATTCCTTCCTGACTTCATCTATAACCCTGTTGAAAAGAGCAGCCCTGTCCTCCTCATCGAAGCTTATAACTGTATCGAAACGCATGTATTTTTCTTTAAGATCTGCATAGAAGCCGTGTATCTGGCTGACATTGTCATATGCAAGCACGATCTCACTCACCCTGTCATGTATCTCGTTCACTCCGGCATCATGAGTGTTCTTCGTATATATGCCGATCGCTGTCAGCAGTATATTATTCTTAAGATACACCGATTCCGTTATCTCCCTTGTCAGCTGGTCTATGCGTGTGGCAGGGCAGGTATCATCCACTTCGATATGAAGCGAACCGGTATAGGTATCGGGCCCATAGTTATGAAGGACAAGGTCATACACTCCGCGGACCTCTTCAAATACCAGAACATTCTCCCTTATGGCTTCCGCAAGCTCGGGAGCGGTATTCTCGCCGAGCAGCTGTGATATCGTCTCCCTGATCATTTCGAAGCCCGCCTTTACAATAACAAGTGATATTATGGCGCCGAGCCACGCCTCGAGGGAAACGCCGGACACCATGTATATTATGGCGGCCACGAATGTTGATGCCGAAATTATCGAGTCCAGAGTGGCATCCTCTCCCGAATTAACCAGTGAATCTGAATTAACCTTTACACCGACGGCCTTGACATATCTTCCAAGTACTATCTTAACGACAACACCGACCGCGATTATCACAAGCGCCGCGATATTGTATTCAGGAACAGCCGGGGCAATGATCTTCTTAACCGACTCAACAAACGAGGTTATACCGGCATACAGTACGATAACCGATATGACCATTGCACTCAGATATTCTATCCTCCCGTAACCGAAGGGATGCTTCTTATCGGGCGCCCGTTCCGCCAGCCTGGTGCCTATTATCGTTATCAGCGAGCTTGCAGCATCCGAAATATTGTTTACCGCATCAAGAACAACTGCTATCGAATTGGTCAAAAGACCCACAAACGCCTTAAATGCTGCCAGGAATACGTTTGCGCATATTCCGATAATACTTGTCCTTACGATTGTACGTCCTCTCGACGTATCATCCTGTGTGTAATTACTCATTATATCCTCCGATTTCTCAATTTCCCGTATATTCACCCGGTATCTCATTCCTGCAGCGTCTGACAGTTTACTCATGGCACATCGGCGCAATGTATCATGTCATGTATATCTTCACTGTATGCCGTAGATCACGGGAAATATATGATAAACGATGATATAAAGCAGATATATGTGCGCAGGATAGAAGAAGTAGAAGAAGTATTTCGCCTTAAGTCCGCGTCTGCCGTCATACAGGAATATCGGAATGAACGAAAGCGG
>JAEEHY010000150.1 GCA_016281085.1 Lachnospiraceae bacterium | reverse complement strand
GCCGTGCTTGAATATTATGAGTATATGCTTGGCGGGCCGAGGCAGTTGCGTAAGCTTCTTGCCGATGCACCTGATGATGCCAGGGCACTGGTGATAGTCAATCCGTTTGAAAAAATGCTTAACAAGCTGCCGTTCCCTGATCATTATGTTGCAGGTGCTTTGGACAAGGTTGTTGTTGTAAGCCTTGCAGACGGACAGAATGTGTTTGTCGGACCGAAGGAACCGGGGGCAACGGGAAATGCATGGGGACGCAGTGAGGTCCACAAGATGAACAGAGGTGATGCGGTTGTATTTGATGTGACCGTTCCCGAGGGAATGCCTGTAGATGAACTGGTCATACGTACAAAAGACAGGGGAGAGGTCAGATGGGATATTTGGCAGCTGTCCGGAAGGATACCCCAGATGAGCATGTACATAACGGGAGAGAATTAACAGGAATGAATTTGTCTGTTGATATAAAAAAGTCTTATGATGATTTCGGATTAAGGGTTAAATTTGACAGTGACAGTAAAAGGATAGGAATACTCGGTGCTTCGGGAAGCGGCAAGAGCATGACTCTTAAGGCGATATCAGGACTGATCACACCCGATGAGGGAAGGATAAGTGTCGGGAAAAGCATCCTGTATGACAGCAGGGAAAAGGTGAATGTAAAAACTGCCGACAGGAACGTGGGATATCTGTTTCAGAGTTACGCACTGTTTCCCAACATGACCGTGAGAGAGAACCTTGAGAGCGCCCTGCACGGTGCAAGGAGACGTGAAAGACGGGCAGTATCAGGCAGAACGCAGGAAGGGAGCATAAACGGACAGGCGGCAGGAACGGGAAATAATATAGCCGGAAAACAGGGAGACAGGCGTCTTGTAAATACATATATAAAGAAATTCGGGCTGGAAGAAGTGGCGGACCACAGGCCGGGTGAGCTTTCCGGCGGTCAGCAGCAGAGAACTGCTCTTGCAAGGATGCTCATATGCGATCCCGGACTTCTGCTTCTTGATGAACCCTTTTCGGCTGTTGATACGTTTATGAAAGAAGGAATGCGTCTTGAACTTATCCGCATATTAAATGAGTACAATAAACAGGTCATTTTGGTGAGTCATGACCGCGACGAGATATATCAGATGTGTAATTATCTGGTGCTTATGGATAAGGGCAGGGTTATTGCACACGGGAAAACGGATGAACTGTTCAGACATCCGGGAACAGAGGTTGCGGCAAGGCTTACCGGATGCAAGAACATCAGCAGGATTGAGAAGCTGACAGAGCACAGGATAAAGGCACTTGACTGGGGCGGACTCGAACTGGTCACCGGTGAGAAGGTAACGGATGATATTACTCACGCGGGTATAAGGGCTCATGATTTCATACCGGGAGAGCATGGGGTCAATGTGATTGCCTGTGGGCAGGCCATGATAAGTAAGATGCCCTTTGAGTGGTACGTTACACTTGAGAACGGACTGTGGTGGAAGCTTGGCAGGAACCTTGACGAGGAATATAAGAGCAGTGTTGTTCCTCAGTATATCAGTGTTGAGCCTGACAGGATAGTTCTTTTAAAAGCCGGTCAGAAGACAGTGTGAAAAAGAAAAGTAAAAAGATCAGACGGTCTCCATTATGACAAATATAAGGGTTGGATATATGGAAGATAAGATAATAAACATACGAAAAGCACAGTTGTTGTCTTTTTCAATTGCCATACCATTTTTGATAATTCATACAGGTCTGATATTTATGTTCAGATATTACGGTATAACTCCTATGTTTTATTTCAATATAGGGAGTGCCGTATTCTATCTCCTTATGCAGATTGTTATTGCGTTTAAATTGCTGAGGGTTTTTATAGTCGCATCTTACATTGAAGTTGTGGCTCATATGACGGCAGCTGTTATATTCGTCGGCTGGGACAGCGGTTTTCAGATTTCACTGATAGGAATAAGCTTCCTTCTGTTCTTTGCCGAATATGTAGCCAGGACAATAAAAATACCATACGTAAACAGTATGCTGTTGAGCATGCTCGGTGCGGTATCATACATTGCAGCTTTTGTTTTTCTGAGTGATCATCCGGCTCCTTATTCACTGCCGCCCGAGGTTGAATTCAGGATGCAGATAATGTGGGCGATAATAGTATTTACGATCATCATAGGCTTCCTTAAGGTTTTCGTTGAGCTTGCCTTCAGGGGAGAGCAGTTCCTTGCGAGAAGGGCTTCCAAGGACGAACTGACCGGACTTTACAACAGGTATTATCTTATGGATCATCTTCATCGGATAAGCAATTCGGAAGGTCTTAATGACCATTATATTACAATGCTTGATATTGATGATTTTAAGAAGATAAATGATACATACGGACATAACTGCGGTGATTACGTCCTTAAGACGGTGTCTTCCGTTTTGAAGGGTAATTCCTTCGGTGCGAAATCGATCAGATGGGGCGGTGAGGAATTTATACTGATAGGTTCCCTGAAGGACAGAAGCATGGATGAACAATGCAGCATTCTTGAGGATTTAAGGAGCAGTATTGAAAGATATGACTTTGCTTATGAGGGCACACCGCTTAATGTTACCGTCACAATGGGAGTTGCCTGTTATGAAGAGGGTATAAGTATCGAAGAGTGGATACATATGGCAGACAAGAAGCTGTATGTAGGTAAATGCGGTGGAAAAAACCGGGTTATCAGATGAGGATATACTTAAACATGACCCCGTTCATGTCCCGACACTTCCGGGATATGCTTCGGGGTTTATTTTTTTGACTTTTTAATATATAATTCACAGGTAACTATTAATTCTTCGAGCTCTGTAACCTAAGGTGTGAGCTATGGATGCAGAGCCGGCCGTTAATCCGGCCCGGGGTTGTGAGCGAAAGCAAACAGCCTTCCATTAGTACCGTAATGCAGACGGTCAAACGGATGCATAATTCAAAACGGTACTCAGAAAAGGAGAGAAATATGAAAAGAGTAACAGCATTACTAACGGTGCTGTCTGTTTGCGTGTGTCTTATCGGGGGATGCGCAGCAAACACGGCACAGCCAAATGAACCTGTCAATCCCGATGTTTCACAGACGGTGGAAACAGAACCTGATGCTTCTCAGACGGAAGAAGCAGTAGAGCCGGATACTTCTCATACAGAAGAGACTGCGGAACCTGATGCTTCAGCGGAGGTTCCAAAGAAGGAAGAGACAGCAGAACCTGTGGAACTGATCGTGTTTGCTGCGGCGTCCATGACGGAAACGATGGAACAGATAGCAAAAAACTACAAGGAGGTGGCTCCAAACGTCACCCTTGTATATAACTTCGACTCATCAGGTACCCTCAAGACACAGATCGAAGAAGGAGCGGACTGCGATATCTTCATTTCGGCGGCAAACAAGCAGATGGACCAGCTGGATATTACAACGGATAAAGAAGTGAATAAAGACGGTCTTGATTATGTGGATGAGAGTACAAGGATCAAGCTTCTTGAGAACAAGGTAGCACTTGCGGTACCGGAAGGAAATCCTAAGAATATAAAATCCTATGACGATCTTGTTGCGGGTCTTAAGGACGGAAGTATCCTTCTTGCGATGGGTAATGAGGATGTACCGGTAGGACAGTATACACAGAAGATATTTGCCTATTATGATCTTGATGAAGATAAGCTGAATAAGGATGGGGTTATTACATATGGAAGTAATGTGAAAGAGGTTACGACCCAGGTCAGTGAGGGAGCCGTGGACTGCGGTATCATATATTCAACGGATGCATTTTCGGCAGGACTTACAGTTGTTGATACCGCTACAAAGGAGATGTGCGGGCAGGTTATTTATCCTGCGGCTGTTCTTAAGATTTCAAAGCATCCCGAAGAAGCCGGTGAATTTATGAAGTATCTTGAATCCGATGAGAGTAAAGAGGTATTTGAGAGTGTCGGATTTACCTGTGTGTTTGAGTGATTGGACTGAGTGGTTTGCCATGGATCTGTATCCTTTATATAATTCGATCAGAATAGCGGGTATAAGTACGGCGGTCATTTTTGTTATTGGTATTGCGGCGGCTTATTATGCAGTTAAGCTGCCGCGTATCTTTAAGGGAATAATTGACTGTATTTTCACCCTTCCGCTTGTTCTCCCGCCTACCGTTGTGGGATATCTGCTGCTTAAGCTTCTCGGACCGAAGAGAGTGATAGGCATATGGTTTCTTGAGGCGTTCGGTATAAAGCTTACGATGAACTGGTGGTCGGCGGTTTTTTCGACTTCGGTTGTGATCTTTCCGCTGATGTACAGGACCGCAAGGGGTGCCTTTGAAAGCTTTGATGTCACGCTTGCGCAGGCGGGTGAAACGCTGGGATTGGGAAAACCGTATATATTTTTCAGGATAATAATGCCGTATTGTAAAAGCGGAATAATAGCCGGTACGGTTCTGGCGTTTGCAAGAGCACTCGGTGAATACGGTGCAACAACGATGATAGCGGGATATACACCCGGAAAGACCGCTACCATATCTACTACCGTATATCAGCTGTGGCGAACTGATAATGACGTTCTTGCCATGCGCTGGGTCCTTATCAATATGGCAATATCCGCTGTTGTGCTTCTTGCGATAAACATTTTCGAAAAAAAGTCCGATGATAAATGAGTCGGAAATTGGTCAGGATCACAAATGAGGATCTGCTTTATAAACAAAACAGATTATTTCGTTCGCAGTAAATAAGAGGGGGAAGACTATGTATACAGATATTGACAGAACTGAGGTGACTGATGAGGAATACCGAAAGCTTGAGGATCTCGAGAAATATATAGAAGGGCTTGGATCTCTTGCAGTTGGTTTCTCCGGAGGTGTGGATTCCTCGTTTCTTCTTGTGGTTGCACACAGCGTCCTTAATGACCGCGCGATCGCGGTTACCAATTCGGATGCTTCCATTCCTGCAAGAGAACTGAAGGAGGCATGTGAGTTCTGCAGGGAGAGAGGGATCAGACAGATCGTGTGCAGTGTAAATCCATTGAAGGAGGAGGAGTACAGACATAACAGTGCTGACAGATGTTACTTCTGCAAACGCGGAATATTCACAGAAATAAAGAAGATTGCTGAAGAGAACGGAATAGAATACGTTGCCGAGGGATCTAACATGGATGATCTTGGTGATTACAGACCGGGGCTTAAAGCTGTTTCGGAGCTTTCCGTCAAGAGCCCGCTAAGGGAAGCGGGACTTAAAAAACAGGAGATCAGGCATATATCAAAGGCCATGGGACTTAAAACATGGAGTAAGCCGGCTTATGCCTGTCTGGCTTCACGTTTTGTATACGGCGAGGAGATAACCGAAGAAAAGCTCCGTATGATAGACAGGGCTGAACAGTACCTGATAGAAAAGGGGTTTATGGAAGAGCGTGTAAGACTTCACGGAAATGTTGCGAGGATAGAAGTTCCGGAGAGCGATATTGTAAGACTGGCATCCGATGATATAAGAAGAGCAGTGTACGAGGAGTTCAGAAAAATAGGATTTATGTTCGTTGCGATAGATATGAAAGGATACCGCACGGGAAGTATGAATGCGACTTTGGAATTAAAGGAATGAAGAAATGAGTGTTGATTATACAGAGGCATTGGAGAAACTGACAGATCATGCGGCGGTGGTCGGTACTGAGGAAATCCTTTTGGAAGAAGTGTACGGCCGCGTACTTGCGTGTGATGTGGCTGCTGAGGAAAATGTACCGGCTTTTGCCCGTTCACCGTATGACGGATATGCATTCAGGGCAGAGGATACAACTGATGCGACACCGGAAAATGGAACAGTACTTAAGGTGATCGATAATATACAGGCCGGACAGGTATCCGGATGCAGGGTTACGGAAGGGACGGCCGTTCGTCTGATGACGGGAGCGCCTCTGCCGGAGGGAGCAGACGCTGTCTGCAAATATGAGGATACCGATTACACGTCTGATACAGTAACAGTTAAGAGCAGATTCAGTCACGGTGATAATGTTATAATGCCGGGAGAGGATATACGTAAAGGAACGGTACTTGCGCATTCGGGAACGGTTACGGATGCGGGTCTTATGGGTACGCTGGCTTCACTCGGAATAGAAAGGATCAGGGTCTTCAGGAGGCCGCTTGCCGGTATAATATCGACAGGCAATGAGATTGTCGAGATACAGAACGGGAACGGATCACGGGGTAAAGCTCCTTTGCCATACGGTAAGATATGGAATTCAAACAGATATACAATTGAATCCGCACTGAAGAGCATAGGCTTCGATACCCTGTATCTCGGGCATGCCGCGGATGATATAAAAGAGATGGCAG
>JAEEHY010000149.1 GCA_016281085.1 Lachnospiraceae bacterium | reverse complement strand
TCTGGCGCTTGTGTGCGATCTTATATTCATACATTTCCCTGTCGGCAATGCCAAGCAGCTGATCGATGATTAATCCAGGCTGGTAATCGCGGATCACACAGCCTATGCTTGCGGTTATTTTGTATGGCTTATTACTGCGGGCGTTCATTTCCTCAAGTATGTCTTCAAACCGGGCAATGCGGCTTTCAATCATATCATCACTGTAGTTGCCTATCCCGATCACAAAGAATTCATCCCCGCCAGCCCGGACACATATTTCATTGCTTTCAGCCGATTCATATATTGCCCGGCTAAGTGTTTTCAGGCTGAAATCCCCTTCCTTATGGCCATAGTTGTCATTGATGGATTTAAGCCCGTCCATGTCTATGACACTGACGTAGATGAGCTCATCCTTGTCGGCGTCTGCAAACAGCTTAGCCATCCCGGTCTCCATGCCGCGCCGGTTATACATACCTGTCATGGAGTCGTGAACAGACAGGTTAAGGAGCTGATTCTTCGAGCGGGTCATTTCCAGGGCATTGTTTACAAATCTCAACCAGTTACGATATACAAGATCAACAGGCTGGTAGTCAACCATTGACCGGTTGAGCACTGAGTAACCGAGGGCACTTCCGTTAAAGTGCACCGGCGAGAAAAAATAAACCGAAGGCTCATCATGGGGTTCAAAAAGGAGAGGAATCATCATGCCGGTATCAAACAGATCCTTATCTGATGAGGTACCGTATGAAACCTTACCCGCATTATCAGATGACACAACAATACGCATCCTGTCAGGATAACCTTCTTCGAAGCCGTCATCCGGATTAAGCCAGCTGTCCTTAAGACAGAGCCTGTAATTAAGAAAGGGCTTTAGAAGATAAACACTGTCACAGATCTTACCAAGACATTCATCAGGTGTCCCGGTACCCGTAAATGACTCAAAGACATAGCTCTCCATGAGCATTCCTATGTTATAGGTCTGATTCTCGTGGATAGTGGCCAGATTGTAGGATGAAGAATGGATATTGTGCCTGATGGCATTAACCATATCGGACACGCTGGTGGCGCAGCCGCAGCTCATGCCGGGATTGAACACCCGGCTTATATCCTCATCATAGGGGAGCAGCTCCTTATCCGGCTCAATACAGCTTCTGATGTAATCCACCGCCGAGGCGGCGGCACAGGCATCATTGGCATCGAAGGACGAAAGAACCACCTCACACCACCTGCCCTCGTCTACCGTGTCAAAGCTTACCACAATAAGATCTTCAGGTATCTCAAAGCCGCTCCTTCTTAAACGTTCTATAAGACCTATAGCCATATGGTCGCTGGCGCATATTACGGCATCCGGTTTCGATATCCTTCCCGATGCTATATCCCGTGCGAGAAGGTCTCCCCCCGTATACCAGAAGTCGCCGTACACTATATGTTCTTCACTTACCTTAAGGCCATGCCTTGATATTTCGTCCAGAAATACTTCAAGCCTTGATTCTGCCACCTCGTTGCCCTTTTGTCCCGTAAGAATACATATATCCTTTTTGCCGTGGACATCGATCACGTGTCTGCACATTTCACGCAGGATCTCTTCATTGCGGTTACTGATAAGCTTAAGCCCGTCAATGCTCATTTCAAGAGCAACTGCCGGCAGACCCGGATGCCTGCCGATCTCATCCTTCAGCATCTTTAATGTCCTGCCGGCCCTGTCGGCAAAGATATTGGTAGTATCTATAACGACTCCGTCAAAGTGATCGAAATTGGCAAGGCTGTATATATTTGATTCGCCTCTTGCGTACTGCCTGCGGTTGAACTCGGCATGGGTCATGGCGCAGAATACAAGAAGGTTATAATCATATTTCAGGCATTGCCCGATCATTCCTTTTATGACCCTCCGTTCATGAGCCGCCTCAGGCAGAGCAGTAAACAGGGCTATGTTTTTTCTTCTGTTCATAAAATAAGAATTACCTCCGGTCAGTATCCTTAAGCAGCAACTGTCATGTGCCGGATTTATTGTACCATATTATGGAAATTCTGTGAAAGAAATAAATCAATTATGTTGATAAATATGACTTTCCGAATGCATTTCCTTGTTTGCAACCAACCGGATTATCACGTATACTAAAAGTAGAGTAACTATTCAGAACAAGCTCAAAATACTTCGTATTTTTCGCTGTTTTGGATTCATCCAGCATGTATACTAAATTCGAAAATACCTCATTAAGTATACATGCATGGCTCACACTAAGCTCGAAAAAACCTCGCTAAGTGTTCTGCTCAAATACATATATTTATAAAATATGCCTCTATCATGCAAGCATGAGAGTCATATTTTAAAATTTATGTGCTGTTCTGAATAGTTACAAAGTAGATAAAAAACTATCACACCCCAGAGGAGAGACGAAATGCCGGACAACAACATTAAAAGATTAAAGGATCACAATACACCCCTTGAGGAAAGGCTTGACATCCTTTTAGAGAGCCTCACCATAGAAGAAAAGCTTACCCTGTTTACGGGGAAAATGCCGCCGGTTGAGCGGCTGGGGCTTGAAGAGAGCTTCCTCGGCGGGGAAGCCGCTCACGGGATACAGCAGCGAAACGACCAGGAAGGCGAGGACTATCCTCCCGTAACAACCACGGTCTTCCCCCAGCCCATCGGTATGAGCATGAGCTGGGATAAGGAGCTGCTAAGGGCTGCGGGGGAGGTGGCAGGAACCGAGGCCAGGATCATATCCGTAAGACAGAATAACGGCGGGCTGTCCAGATGGGCTCCCACAGTGGATCTTGAACGGGATCCACGCTGGGGCAGGAATGAGGAGGGCTACGGAGAGGATCCGGTGCTTACTGGTGAGCTGGCCGGTGCCTATGTTCTGGGTATGCAGGGTGACGATCCTGAGCACAATTTAAGGATCGCCTCAGTCTTGAAGCATTTTTATGCCAACAATACAGAGGACGGAAGGGTATATAAGGATTCATCGGTTGATGACAGGAATAAATATGAATATTATCTCGAGGTGTTCCGCAGGGTGATAAAAAGGGGACATGCCGAAGGAGTCATGGCGGCCTACAATAAGATAAACGGAGTACCGGGAATGGTTAACGAAGAGATACGGGACATCCTTAAGGATAAGTACGGTGTGGTTCATGCCGTGAGCGACGGAGGAGCCCCCACATTGCTGCGCACGGAGCATCACTATTGCGAAGATGATGCGGCCGGTATAGCTGCTTCCATTAAGGCCGGTGTGGATATGATGCTTGAAAAGCAGGAAATGGTCGATAATGCCGTAAGAACAGCCTATGAGAGTGGAATCCTTACGGAAGAGGATATAAACCGGGCATTGCGAAGTTCAATGAAGACAAGGTTCAGGCTTGGCATTTTTGACGATAAATGCGTAAATCCTTATGCAAAGACAGGTGATGAGGAACCGGGTTCGGAGTACTCACAGGCGGTATGCAGGGAGCTGTCGCGGGAAGCCATAGTCCTTCTTAAGAATGACGGAGTGCTTCCCATATCTGAGGATACAGATCCATCGGATGTGCTTGTGGCAGGTCCTGTGTCTGACCGTTGGGATATGGACTGGTACTGCGGCATACCCTTTGAACGGAGTACCCTGAAGAACGGCGTTGAAGAGGTGGTGGGCACCTCTGTCGACTGTGCGGAATGCTGCGACAGGGTGAAGCTGTCTTATGAAGGAGAGAACGGGGGAATAAACATAGGCGAATATATTCTTGAGGACTGGGGTGAGAACTGCTTCTGCTTCCGTGAGGCGTTAACCGGAATGTATCTGGCGGCCCCGTATGATGACGGCGAGGTTAAGGCAGACCATGCATCGAGCTTCGAATGGTTTCCCATGACCGTATTCGGGATAGAGCACCTCAATAAGGAAGAAATATCGCTGACAGACTGGAAAAAGCGAAGAGTGAAGGTCTCAGCTGACGGAAAGCTGTGGGTCAGCACGGATAAGGTTACAGATTTTAAGCCGCAGGACAGGGAAGGAAATGAAGGGGAACTGATGCGTATAAGAAACCTTAAGTCTGACGGTGCGATCCCTGAGGAGGCAAGGTTTAAGTACGAACAGGTAAGCAGTTCCCGGGAAGAATTAAGGGCTGCGGCAGAAGGAAAGAAATATATCATTCTTGCACTCGGCAACCATCCTTTGATAAAGGGAAGGGAGGGCATCGACCGCACCACGCTGGAACTCCCCGGGACACAGGAGGCTCTCTGGAGAGCTGCCACGGAACTTCCCTCCGTAAAATGCGGGGAATGCAAGGTCATCCTGGCCGTGATAAGTAACTACCCGTATGCCTTAAGCGAGGCTGACCGGGCTGTGAATGCAGTCATATTTTCCGCAACCGGGTCACAGTACATGGGACGAGCAGTGGCGGATGCGCTGTTTGGCCGGACCTGCCCCGCAGGACGCCTGTCACAGACATGGCCCGTGTCGGAAAAGGATCTCCCTCCCATTGATGATTATGATATCATAGAGGGCGGACGCACCTACCGCTTTATGAGGGCAAAACCGCTGTATCCCTTTGGTTACGGCCTTACATATACAACCTTTAAATATCTCAGGCTCTCTGCAGTGTACAACAGCAGTGAGGATATTATCCACATTCATACTGCAATATGCAATACAGGGAATGTCTGCAGCGACGAGGTGGTTGAAATTTACGGTATAGCACCCGATTCGAATGTGCAGAAGCCAAAGTGCCAACTGGTTGACTTTGGCAGAGTCAGGGGAATAAGACCCGGGGAACTGAGGGATGTTTCATTTACGGCTGTTCCCGATGTATTTGCTATATATGATGCTTCCCGCGGGAAGAAGGTGGTAGAGGCCGGCGAATATGTTATATATGCGGGCCGCTCATGTGAGGACGAATGCATGAGGGTAACACTGACATTGCCGGAGCTTGTGTATGATATCTGATGTATTTAATAAACCCCGCATTCTGTGGTGTATCATAACCACGGACTGCAGGGTTTTATTTTACTATGATCCAAACTGTTCCGACTCTATATACATAGATACATGCAATATCTGTAATTTCGGGTTTATTCCTGCATTACAGGCGCTTTGTTGTATAGTACCGGCTTAGGTAGTATAATGCTGTCTGAGGAAAAGCCGGATACGTTTAAGAACAAGGGGGGAATATGAAGCGTGTTGCGAATAAGGAGAACAGACCGTAGTGAAGGATAAAAACAAAGCTCTTGGCAGAATAATCTGGTCAGTTATAAGTATTATGCTGGCTTTTTTTACTATTTATGCTATTATGAAACAAAACAGGAATGTTACATT
>JAEEHY010000148.1 GCA_016281085.1 Lachnospiraceae bacterium | reverse complement strand
CAAGGGATGCGGCAAGAGCCCTGTTTGACTTCGCGCTCTCTCCGTCAAGCATCAGATAGGTGTAATGATGTTCTATTGCGGCAGTATTATCCTCACCCCATTCGTATGCATTCTGACGAAACAGCAGTAGCTCCGGAACACCTTTTACTACCTCTTCTTCAGGTTCTTTCTCTTGGGCAGCTTCTTTATCTTTAGAAGCTCCGTTCTTCGAAGGATCCGTTGTCTTTTCTTCCTTATCCTTTTCTGATGCAGCAGCGGCCTTTTCCTTCAATTTGTCAGAAATGTCACTGTTGTCCTTGTCTTTGCCACAGCCTGCAAGCAGCACCATACCCGCAAGAAGCACCATTCCCGCAAGCAGCACCATGCGCATCTGCCGAAACATAATTGTTGTCAGTGATTTTCTCTCCATAACGAATCGTCTCCTCCGTAACGTACTTAATTTTTTGGAGCCTCAGTCCCAAGGTAGCGCCCCCTCACCTTCGTTCGGCGGCATTTCCTTCGGCTCCTTCCTGAATTCTGCTTCGCAGAATGGAGCCTCAGTCCCACCAGTAACTGCCGTAATATGTTGTTATCTTATTATCGCGGATGCCGACTTCAAATACTCCGGACAGGGCGGGGCCGTTCATCATATACTGATCAACATCCTCATTCATAAGTTTATAGTTCCTGACGATCCAATCGTAAGGAGTATCACCCTTTTCGTAATTTCCGAAGCTGCCCGTATCGGCAGTTTTGTCAAAAACGGCATCTTTTGAAACGAACAGGTCGACTGTTATCTCGTCTTCCTCTGTACGGTACGGTATTTCGAGCGATACGCCGCGAAGCATTACTCCATCCTTCAATATTTCAATATTATCACCACCATACATGGTATACCAATATTTATCTCCTATATACGTTCCAGCATATTTCACATAAGCATCCTTAAATCCGGCGGCCTTTGCACCCGAAAGAGCCTCTTTGGCATCACTTTCCGATGTATACATCCCTGTGACCGCAACATAGTATGGTTCCGGATTAAGACCGCTGAAATCAGGTGTATACACGGTACAGCTTCCCGTAAAACCTGCCTTCTCAAGCTTATCCATAACAGACTCAAGCTTCTCAGGTTCCTTTGCCGAGGATACAAATACACCATAGTAATCCTGTGATACAAGCTCCTCTATATAAGTACTTCTTCCGTACATCCCCAAAGCTTCCGAATCAAGCTCCACCTCGTCCATTGTCACAACATGAACATCATCATCGCCGATCCTTAAGTATTTGGCCTTTTCCGGAATCCCTTCAGGCAGATCTGAGTCTGAGAACTTAAGTGTCAGAGTATCGCCCGTAACCTCATAATCACATGACAGTTCAGCCGGAACGCCACCGTATCCCAGCCTGCTTGCGGTACACTCAAACGATCCGTTCGAAAACTCACATCCGCCTGCAGCATAGTACACTTCTGTGTTCGGATCCTTCTTATACATATAAAGATCGGATCCCTTAAACTCAAGGTACAGATCCGCTTCTTTATCATCAAGGATCCATAGTCCCTGCAGCTCTTTATCTCCTCCATCCGGTTTACGGTTCAGATATCCGAAAGCATCCTCTACACGTTCATCCTTCAGGAACAGCCTGCTGTCATCATATTCCGGCGTAAGAAAACCTTCATTCTCAAATCCCTCAAACACAAGTCCGTCATCCGTAAGAGTAATGGTTCCCTTATGCCCGGTATCAGAGTACAGGCCTGCATTTGCCATCACGGAAAAGCAGAGTTCATTTACGGAGACCGTATCACCGTCCGGGCTTGTCATCTCATCCGCGTCTACCGGAATAAACTCAGCTGCCCAGAAGGAGTACGCTTCAAGGCTTTCATAGTCTTCGGGCATTGCCTGTCCGCAGAATGCATAAAGATTGTTGCCAAACGGAACTACGTCCATAATAAAGAATTCATCGTTGCCTTCCTCATCACTGTAATGATAACTGTATTTACCAGCCATTCGCTGTGCCAGTGACTTTTTCCCGGAAGCTTTCTCATCAGACGTCTTCCTTATTCTCTTTTTGGTCTTCACCGGAGACTTCTCTTTGTTATTTCCCTCAGCCTCTTCGACGGCTTCCTCCCCGACAGCCTCTTTCCCTTTAACTTCTTCTCCGCCGGCTTCCTCCCCGTCAGTTACCGCGCTGACGCTTTCCGGTTTCCCTTTAAGACCGGCTTCGGAAGACTTTGAACTGCCACAGCCCGTAATAAGCACAGCACCCATAAGACAGATTAAGATTACTGCAAGTGATTTACTCTTCATAATAATATCCTCTTTACCAATACTTTTTCCAACTTCATCCCGCCCGATAGAACAGGATGATCAGGTTTTTATCTTATGAACCTGAATTCCCGTTTCTGTAATTGCCGATAGGAGTCCACTTTATATTCTCACACCTGTCCTCATATCCGGCCATGATCCCGGAAAACTCCTCTTCCGACATATCCAGTTCTTTTGAACCGGCCGTGTCAAAAAGTCCTTCCCCATTATAGTATACACCTGCTTCACCGTTTTCTTTTTCATCGGTAAAATAAAAATCATCCCATACGATCTCACTTCCATCCTCACTAAGATGATTCTCACCGATGATCGTGATCATCACACCACCGGATCCGCAGTAGAAGAATTGTCCGTCACCCATGTAATTGTAACTGCTTCTGGCCGAGCCGGCTGCAACCGTTACCGGCTCATCATCCTTAATCGTGTAAATTCCGTAAATATAACTAAGGGGGTCAGTATCTGTATAATCCTCGTCACTTCCTATGAGCAGTTCCGGTATTCCGTCACCGCTCAGATCTTCAAGATGATATCCGATGTCATTGAGAAGATCGGCATCCTGTGAATAATTGATCTTTTCGGTAAGCCCTCCGGATGCATATTTATATTCCCTGTCCATATTATAACCGTAGTCAAGGATCTCGAAGATTTCCGAAAATACCGGCTCGTATACTGTCACAGGATCTGATGCGGGTTCTTCTTCCGCAGCGTCTTCCTCCGGCTCTTCTTCCTCTGTCTCTGCTTCCTCCGGTTCCTCGTCCTTCGTTTTCTCTTTATCTACTTTATTTTGTTCAGTTATCGTTTCTGTATTCCCGGAAGCCTTGTCATCATTCTCATGGGCGTTTTCCTCTTTTATTTCTTCTGCCCTGTCTTTCATTGCTTCTGCCTT
>JAEEHY010000147.1 GCA_016281085.1 Lachnospiraceae bacterium | reverse complement strand
TGTTTGAGATTCGTCAAATACATATAATAGGGGCATCTGCAGAATAAATTCCGCAAGTGCCCCACCATCTTATTTCTTATAAAAAAACACAGTATGTTTTGCAATAAAAATCTTCACTATATCATCCATTTCGTGACACGGTAAAAATCTCGGAAAATCCGGTCTCATCAAGGATCTCACTCACAGCTGAGTTGGTATTGTAAAGCGTCAATCCGTTCCTGCTGCCCTTATACATTATCATCAGAACCCGAAGACCGGCCGAGGATATATATTCAAGTTCACTGCAGTCCACGCTTATCCTGTCTATGATATGTTCCTTTGATATCTTTTCATAAAAAGCGAGGAGCAATGGTGAATTCAATGTATCGATCCTGTTCTTCAGCTTTAGCACAAGAGTACTTCCTTCAAACGAAGCATCGAAGATTTCCGTTCCTGTTTCCACCTGAATTGACCCATTTGTCTGTCCGGCCCGATTGTCGTCAGGCGTTATTTTCCAATATGCAAATTTCCCCAGTATCTCCTTTAGTCTCCCGACCTGTTCCGCATTCAGTCCGGATATGCTTGCCACCTCAGGCATATGATCCAGTATTATCATTCTCTCTACTTTTAAACCGAACCGCGATATAAAATCCATGGCGGATCCAATACCCTGTTCCGGTGGTATAAAAGGATCTATGACAATAGAATTCCGGGTCATCAGCGTATCCTCTTTGTTCTGTACCTTACCTGTGGAAGCTTTCAGAACCTCCTGAAATCTTTCGCCACAGACAGCCTGAAGTGTCTGAATGGTCTGATAGGAGCCTTCAGGATCGGCTGTGATCCAGCATCCTCCATGGCTCTTAAGGATCTCCCTGATATTTGTGCATATCTGACCAAGTTCAGAATCCGTGAAATACATTAGCAGACCCTCTGTTGTTATACAAACGGGGCCCTCCACATCCGAGAGTGCCTTCTTAAGAGAGTCATAGTTAGTCGCATCCACTGATGCAAAATCAACCAGATCCTTATCCCCGACGAGCGAAAGAATGGCCGGTTCAGCCTCGGAAATGACAACCGGCAGATCAAGTCCAAGAAAGTGCAGCTTTCTCCTTGCATATTCAATGGCATGAGGCGTATAACCGCAAGGAAGGTCTATAACGGTAGGATATCCTGAAGCCACAGCCAGTTCCGTCATGGTTTTGTATCTGGTTTCGACACACATTGCTGCTGAGATAAGACCTTCTTTTGCGCCTGCCCTTTCCTCTTCGCTTTTATCATCGGCAAACCAGCCTACTGTATTATCGTAGTTGTAACCAAGCTTCCCTGACAGCTCCCCGGCATCCTTATGACCCGTAGATGTAAGTAACTGCAAAGTCATCCTGGCTGTATTAAAAACGGGATTTGTTCTTTCAAGCAAATCCCGATCTATAGAAATACCGTCTGTTTCAAATAAACTGTCCACAAATAATTCCTCCTATCTGGCTTCCCTTGGATGCAGCCTGTAATATTCCTCCTTATTACGGTACATCTCTGTGTCCGCATGATGCAATATCTGCCTGATCCCAAGATCTGTATCATCATAGCAGGAGCCGATCGAAAACGAAGGCTCTCCGGGAATTACCGCAAAAAAAGCCAGCTGTTTAACCAGTGATTCGAAATCACTCTTATTAACATCGGTCACCAGTATCACGAATTCGTCACCGCCGGCACGATATATCTCCCTTCCTTCAAATACCAACCGTATCCTTATGGCAGTTTTCTTAATTATCTCATCACCGGCGAGATGTCCCAACGTATCGTTAACTGCTTTCAAACCATTCACATCGGCAATGATCAATCCTATGCTCCTGACGGAATCTCTTCTGTCCCTCAGTTCCGACATCCTCTGATTCATTGCATTACGGTTGAGTACACCTGTAAGCATATCGGTCTTGCTCATCTCTTCAAGTATGCTGTGCATCCTGTAATTCTCTACTTCAGCTGAAAGTATAAAGGAATTCAGCTCCATAACTTCTCTTATGAGTGATGTTTTTTCCACATTGAAGTTAGTCACAAATATATACCCGTAATTGTTTTCGCCCACTCTCAGAGGATACAGGACCAGGGTCCTTACACCCGAATAAACCAGAGAACTGTACCATTTCTCATCCTTAGCTTCGACTGCCTTTAATTCTTCTTCATTTGTGATTATATAGCAGTTCGATCCGGCCATTACATTTTTCCAGTTCTCCACTATTCTGTAAAACTCCGGCTTGAAAAAGACATCATCTTCGATAGGCCTGAATCCATCAATACTGTCAAAGCACAGCATATCAATCTTTCTTCTTCTGTTGTCCGTAAGGATAATGGAACAGCCATCGGATTCGCACTGCTTCCTGATATCCTTTACTATCGAATCCAATGTAGCCTTAAAATCATCATTTTCCCTGAGCTTGATGCAGGTCTTAAGCACCTGATATGCCGTCGTAGGCGATATAACGACCATCCTGTCGGAATCAGAACCCGCTGTCATCTCATATGTAAACAGACAGTATCCGTTACCTTCCTCATCATCTTCCAGTGGGATCATGTAGATATCCAGCCATGCTTTGTAGAGCCCTGCGTTAACATACTGATGAGCTATCTTTTTCTCTGATATACAATTGTTTACAAGCGACTCGAAGTTGGGATCGGCTGCAATATAGTACGAATACGGCCTGTTTGGGGCAAATTCCTCTTCCGACTTGCCAACCGATGCAAGATAATTGTTGTTTGCCGCCGCGATAGTAATCATGTCACCTGCGGCTGAAGCAGATTTCCTCAATGATACTACGCATGCGATCCCCCGCACGGTATTTATCAGTTTGGCATAATCCATAAATTCACCACTTCCCCGTCTAAAAAACAATAATTACCTAAAAATTATACCATTATTTTTCTCAAAATGAAACAGGACAGTTCCTTATTCCAGCACTTAAAAAATATGTTATAATTATGGTAGATATTCAGAAGTTGCAACCCATTATGACCAATTTTCAAAATACTGCGTATTTTTCGCTGTTTTGGATTCATCCGGCATGTATATTAGTTACGCAAAGATATAGGCGACATTTATGTAAAAAAAGAGGAGCAGAATAATGACTTTTATCATGCATGTTTCCGACAAACTGCAAATTGCATCCGTGACAGAAACGATAAGCAAAACCATTAAGGATCAATACCCGAAGCTTGACGAGGGAACAGGCACCGTTCTGTGTGATGCCATGCTTTCCCATTTGCTTCTTGAAGGTTTCACGGATATACAGGTCTCGATAGGAGGATATGTTCACAATTATATCGAGCTCCTTGCCTCCGGTGATAAGGCTGCTCTGGAGGTTCCGGCCGATTTAGATGAAAATGACCGCATTGAGGATGAGATCAATATTGATATTATCAATAAATATTTGCGGAATATAGCCATCCAATACAGGAAGGATGTTAACCGTTTTCGTATTTATCCTGAACTGAAATCAGACGACATCAACAGGGAAATATTTGAATTCTATAATAATGACGAGCGCCGGAGCGGACCGCCTCTTGCCATACTCGGATATCTTATAAGCAAACACCGCCTGCTCTTTTTCCTGTCTGTATTCAATTTGTCGATCAAGCATTTGGGGGCATTGATGCTTCCGGTTTTTTCTGCGAACATTATAGATCATGTGGTTAATGGGCATTCCTTCTTCTCTCCGGTAATATACCGGAATATCCTTGCATTTTTTTTGGCATTAACCTTAAACCTTATATGTTTTTGGATAGATGCACTCTACTATCACCGTTTCGTACGTGAGATAGAATCCGGCTTTAAGATGGCTCTTGTTCAGAAGCTCCAGCTTCTGTCCATCAAATATCATGCCACCGCACAGGCAGGACGTCTCCTGTCCAAGATCATTTCGGATGTGCAATTTATCCAGAGCCTTATATATGATCATTTTCGCGATATGCTTCACCTGACCATAGACGTTATATTTGTTATCATCACAGCGCTTATCAAGTTCCCTCCGATGCTGCTCTTTTATCTGGTCATTGTTCCCGCATCGATATTGTTTATCCGAAGCTTTGCAAATCCTATTCTTGAGAGCCGGAAATATATGCGCAAACAGACTGAGAACAGCAACGCCGCGTTTAAGGAAATGCTCGAAATGGCTTCCCTTACCCGTGCACACGGTTTGGCAGAGACCGAATACAGGAGCATTTCAGCCAAAGTAAATCGTGTCCGGGAGGCAGCCAATCAGTATGACAGACTGGGAGTGAAGGTTAATAACGTAACCTATGGAGGTTTTCAGGGTTTCAGGCTTGTGTGTCTGTGTTTTGCCGCTTATCTTGCTTCAGAAGGCTATATCAGTATAGGTACGGTAGTACTGTTTCAGTCCATTTTTGAAATGATCGTAAACAGTGTACAGAAGGTACTTGATGAACTTCCGCTTATTACACAGGGATACGACAGCGTAGTAAGCGTCAATGAGATCCTCTGGGAACAGGACATGGAACACAACGGCTCGGCCGAACTGTCAAGCCGGTTTAATGGTGAAATAGAACTTAGAAATGTTTCCTTCTCATATGAAGAAGATCAGGAACCCATCATTAAAAATGTAAGTCTTACAATACCAAAAGGGAAGAGTGTTGCATTCATCGGCAAATCAGGTGCAGGCAAGTCGACTCTGCTCAATCTGATCCTGGGACTGTATTCGTGTACCGGCGGCAGCATCCTGGTCGACGGAGTAAATATTGAGGAACTTGATAAAAACCAGTACAGACATCATATAGCGGTAGTGCCGCAGAATACGGTACTTATTGCCGGAACTCTGTGGGATAATCTTGTTTACGGTCTTAAATACGTAAGCAAAGACAGGGTTATCGATGTATTAAAGAGTGTCGGGCTTGATGATCTGCTAAACTCTCTACCGGACGGGATTAACAGCACACTGCTTGAAAACGGAGGCAACTTATCCGGCGGACAGCGTCAGCGTCTGGCAATAGCCCGCGCCCTGTTAAGAGACAGTGAGATAGTTATTCTGGACGAAGCAACCAGTGCCCTTGATACCGAAAGCGAACGTCAGGTCCAACAGGCTATAGATGTGATCATGAAAGAACGTACAGTCATCATTGTTGCCCACAGGCTGAATACACTTAAAAAGGTTGATCATATTTATAAGATTGAAAATGGATGCGCATCCCTGTGTTCATCCTATGAAGAACTGTTGGATTAAAACATAAATACAGGAACAAGAAGAACTGTTAGATCAAACGTAAATACAGGAGTAAGAAGAAATACAGGGGACGGTTCCCCGTTTCACTTCTTTTATTGAAGCGGAATGAGGAACCGTCCCCTGTATTGTTATATAACTGTTATCAGCTTATATGCATGTTCTGAACAGAGTTATCTTATGCCTGCTTCTTAGCCTTGGCAGCCTTGATCTCCTCGGTAAGCTTCGGAACGATCTTGTTAAGATCTCCTACAACACCGTAGTCAGCCACATCAAAGATAGGAGCATCCTCATCCTTGTTTATCGCAACGATGACGTCTGATTCCTCCATACCTGCAACGTGCTGGATGGCACCTGAAATACCTACTGCCACATAGAGGTTGGGACGTACTGTCTTACCTGTCTGTCCTACCTGCATATCCTTGGGCTTCCAGCCTGCATCTACAACCGCACGTGAGCATGATACCTGTCCGCCAAGTGCTTCTGCGAGGTCCTCAAGGATCTTGAAGTTCTCGGGCGATCCCACACCACGTCCGCCTGATACAAGTATCTTGGCATCCATGATATCCTTAACATCCGATACAGCCTTAACAACTTCCTTAATGGTTACATATCTGTTGTTAGGTGTGAATCCGGGATTGAACTCTATAACCTCTGCCTTTGCACCCTTCTTGGGCTCGATCTTCTGCATAACGCCGGGACGTACCGTAGCCATCTGAGGACGGTTGTCAGGGCAGGCGATAGTAGCTATTGTATTACCGCCGAATGCGGGACGTGTCATAAGAAGCTGTCCGTGAAGCTGCTCATCCTCTTTGCCGGGAATCGGCTGAAGAGGGAAATCACCAATATTAAGTACTGTACAGTCAGCCGTAAGTCCTGTCTCAACACGGGCTGATACTGTAGGGCCGAGATCACGTCCGATAGCTGTTGCGCCAACCAGAACGATCTCAGGCTTGAACTCGTTGATAACCGATGAAAGAGCATGTGCATAAGGCTCTGTTCTGTATTCCTTAAGCTCGGGATCATCTACAACGATAACCTTGTCTGCACCGTATTCTGCAAGAGAGTCGGCGAGTGATTTAACATCAGATCCGATAAGAACGGCTGTAACCTCCTTAGTCTCGAGAGACTCTGCAAGCTCTTTAGCCTTTCCAAGTAATTCATATGCGATACCGCTGACCTTATTGTCAACCTGCTGCGCAAATACGAAGACACCCTTGTACTGCGCAATCTGTTCAGGAGTCATTTTCATAATGTTTTTCCTATCCTTTCTTATTGTTTATGCACGCATCACTTCGCTTCCGTGATGCTACAACCATTCGCAATCCGCGCTGCCGCGCTACTTGCTCATGTTTGTGCAGGTCATTAGTTCAATCGTCCTTATATGCAAGCATAACGTCCGCTTGACCTATGACCTTGTTGCATCATATGATATGCTTCTCGTCTAACTTACCAACGATATATGATACTGCTTCTTCGGGTGATTCGGGTGTAACCTTCTCACCTGCGCCCTTACGAACCTTGTCGGATGCCTTTGCTATCTTGGTAGGTGATCCGTTAAGTCCTAAGTTACCGTCCTCAACATCCTTAAGGTCTGCACGGCCCCATGTGGTGATCTCTGCTGCTACTGCATCAAATATTCCACCGGGAGTCATATATCTGGGCTCATTCAGTTCGGAAAGAGCTGTAATAAGGCAGGGCATCTTAGATTCAAGCATATGATAACGATCATCATACTGACGCTTAACGATAACCTTGTCTCCATCAATCTTGATTTCCTGTGCATATGAAATTACGGGAAGTCCGAGATGCTCAGCGATCTGAGGACCAACCTGAGCAGTATCACCATCGATAGCCTGACGGCCTGTGATTATAAGATCGTACTCCATGTTTCTGAGTGCACCTGCTATTGTGGTTGATGTAGCCCATGTATCTGCACCGCCGAGTACACGGTCTGTTACGAGCACACCCTTGTCTGCGCCCATTGCCAATGCCTCACGAAGCACGTCTGTAGCCTTGGGAAGACCCATTGTAAGTACTGTAACCTCTGCACCATACTGATCCTTTAACCTGAGTGCTGCTTCCAGACCTGCCTTATCATCGGGATTCATGATCGCAAGCATAGCACCTCTATCAAGTGTTCCGTCGGGATTAAACTTAACACCGCCCTTTGTATCCGGAACCTGTTTAATACATACTACTACTTTCATAGTTTTTGTCCTTTCTTCAAATAATATTTATTTAAGAATGTTTGCACTTATGACCATTCGCTGAACTTCGCTGGTTCCTTCGTAGATCT
>JAEEHY010000146.1 GCA_016281085.1 Lachnospiraceae bacterium | reverse complement strand
GAGGGATCAAAGTCAGATGCTCCCAAGCTCGCTTGAAGGAGCGGCTGACCTTGAGACCTTAACAGACATGAGGAAGTAGCAAGTTGCGAAGCAACGTAGCGGATTCCGAATGGCTGTAGGATTACGGAAGTGCACAGCACGGAGTAATCCGTATATCAATCACAGAGAGTTGTGAAGAGTTGTGAAAGAATTAAGGAGAAGGAATGAAAAAGAAGCGACTGATCATCATATTATCGATAATACTGTTTTATATCGTTCTTATGATGATAATGGTTCCGGCAGAGCTTAAAATGGGAGTATCACCGGACGGTGAACCATTATACAGTATCGGAAGTATAAGTGATGCTTTCTGGTACATGCTGGTAACCTTCACTACAGTAGGATACGGAGATATGACGCCCGTATCACCTCTTGGCAAGATTGTCGGTATGATCTTTATGATCTCAAGTACCGGCATACTTGTGTTTTTTATAAATATGGTCTTTTCATGGATGATGGGAGATCTTGCGCCGAGGTTTCAGATATGGAAACACAGAAGAAACCCGTGGGTCATTCTGTCATCTTTTAACGAAGAAGCGCGCTGTTTCATCGATGATATGGGGAAGGATGGATCAGGAGTCTTTTTTATATGCACCGATGAGACGCCCACCGATAATATGTCCGATTCTTTTGACTTTTTAAGAATAGCATTTCTGAAGATTCCCATTAACAATATCCTCAGTAAGCACAGGGGCGATGAGTTATGCACTGTCCTGCTGATAGATGAGGATAAATACCTGAATTATGAAACGGCTCTTCATATAATATCGGCAAAGAATATCCGTGTCATCTGTAAAACGGATGAAACTCCCGATGAGCTTGATCCGATGATAACTCTGTTTGATGAAGATGACTGTCTGGCAAGATATTACTGGCAGACATATCCCATAGAGAGATCTGAGAAGGATATCATCATTATAGGAGACGGTTCACCTGTAGACAGGATACTGGAGAGAGGATTGCTGATAAATGTATTTCCCAAGGGCATGGGATTGTGTTATCATGTTTTCGGTTATGAGGGATCATTCCGTGAGGATCATCGTGAGATCATGTTAAGCCTTGGATCCGACCGGATTAATGATAATATAATCTTTCACGATAACGCATGGCAGGATGATACTGAATTGTTATTCCATGCATCGCGTATTATCCTCTGTGATGAGGATCCGAAAAACAATCTGTCAGTTAAGAACAGGATCCACCGGTATTTTTCGACCGAAGGAAAGATATATGTATTCCATCATGGCATGGAGGCATCAGATGCTGTTGTGGTTAACAGGATGAAATGCGTATATAACAAAAAGCTCCTTTTAAGCGGCATCCAGAATAAACTCGCGGTAAATATTAATGAATTGTACAGAGAAAAGGTGGGAGATGATGCTCCGACCTGGGAGAAGCTGTCGGAATTCCACAGACAGGCCAATATAGCGGCTGCCGAACATCTTCTGACAAAGGTCAGGATACTGCTTCCCGAAGAGGATGTAAAAACGCTTACGCCGGATATCTGTCATAAGGCATATAAGCTTTTCTGTGATCTTGATCCGGAAATGAGGGAAATATGCAGAAGACTTGAACATGACAGATGGATGAGATTCTATCTTATGTATAACTGGATATATGATCCTGTACGTGATAATAAGAAACGCAGACATCATCTTCTGGTTCCCTTCGAGGAATTATCTGAAGAAGAGAGGATCAAGGATGATTCTGCCTGGCAGGTTCTTAATGAAGACATTTTTTAAAGGGAAGGTACAGATATGCTGATAACAATGATCCTGATTTCCACAGCTGTTTTTCTTGCACTGATCAGATACTCCGCAATGAAGCCCGAGAGGCGGGGGTCTTTGGTGGGTGCCATGTTTATGATTGCCGCCGTAGGCGGTCTTATTCTTTACAGCCAGATATATTCCGTAAAAGTAACCAATCCGGTCACTCTCTTTAATTCAATCCTGCAGACACTTATCAGTGTCGGACGAATGTTTGCCGGCGTCAATGATTATAAGAGTATCCCGGAACCATATGCGGAGAATAAGGTATGGATGATAATCTATTGGATCATACATTTCTTCGCTTACTATTCAATGGCAAGCGCCGTGATCATACTTCTTGGTAAGAATGTCATTAGGTGGAGCCGCTTCCTTACAATGCGCTACAGGAAACTTGAAATAATATACGGTGTAAATGATGGTACCGTTACTTTTGGTTCTTCACTTGCGGGGGACCGTAATGCCATGGTTGTTTTTATAGGAGCCGCAACAGGAGGGCAGGAGAATACGATCCATCAGATGGGTGGTCTTGTTATAGATGATTCATGGGCTACGAAACCAACGGTTGAAATTACGAGACGGTTATCCCTGTTAAAGAGCTCTAATAAGATAAATGTATATACCATCTCTGAGAATGAAGAGGATAATCTGACATATGCCTTAAGGCTTGCAGATTGTTTTGGTGAAGCCGGTATCGATCCGGTAAGAACCATGCTTACGATACTCGGTTATGCCGAGAAGGAAGGAGAGATACTTCAGGCAGCCGGGGATCATTACGG
>JAEEHY010000145.1 GCA_016281085.1 Lachnospiraceae bacterium | reverse complement strand
CCTGTTTGCATTCAGAAAGTCATAATCAACACATCTAATATACAATGGGATTTTTGAATAATCAAGAAATGCTTTAAAATTTGCTTTAAAAATTTCATAAAAAATTATTGCCAGCATAAATCCCATGATGTATAATCACGATGAAGTTTATTTTTTTTATCGTTTTACTTAAACGTTTACGTATAGGGCGGTTTTTTCAATATAAACCGTCTACATCAAACCCAGACATACATTTCAGAAAGGATGGTACTCATTTATGAAATTCGGATACTTCGATGACGCGAACCGGGAATATGTTATCACCACCCCGAAGACACCCCTTCCATGGATCAACTACCTCGGATGCAATGATTTTTTTTCACTTGTAAGCAACACCTGCGGAGGCTATTCTTTCTATAAAGACGCGAAGCTATTAAGGCTTACCCGTTACCGTTACAACAATGTTCCGGCGGATAACAACGGTAAATACTACTATATAAAGGACGGCGATACCGTATGGAACATCGGATGGCAGCCATCAAAGACCGTGCTTGATTCATACGAGTGCCGTCACGGAATGGGCTATTCAAGGTTCACTTCTGCAAAGAACGGTGTCAAAGCCGAAAACCTTGCCTTCGTTCCAATGAATGATACATGCGAGATCAATCGTGTCATCCTCACCAACGAATCAGATACAAAGAAGGAGCTTTCACTCTTCTCATATGTTGAGTGGTGCCTCTGGAATGCTGATGACGATTCAAGGAATTTCCAGCGTAACTTCTCAACCGGCGAGGTTGAGGTTATTGACTCTACGATATATCATAAGACCGAATACAGAGAACGCCGTAATCACTATGCCGTATTCTCTGTCAACTCTCCTATAGACGGCTTTGATACACAGAGAGAAAGTTTTCTTGGCGCCTATCGGGACAACAGTAATCCCGAAGCAGTTGAAAACGGAAAGTGCACGGATTCGGTCGCTCACGGCTGGTCACCCGTTGCAGTTCATCAGATAAATGTAACCCTTGAACCGGGTGAGTCAAAGTCATTCATCTTCGTTCTCGGCTACTGCGAAAACCCGGTCGATGACAAATGGGAAAGCAAGAACGTAATAAAGAAGACTCCGTCCGACAAGCTTCTTGCAAAATACAAGACAGATGATGATGTTGATAAAGCCTTTAAAGAGCTTAAGGATTACTGGACCGGTCTCCTCAGCATATTTACGCTGGAGTCAAACAATGACAAGGTAAACCGCATGGTAAACATCTGGAACCAGTACCAGTGTATGGTAACCTTCAACATGAGCCGTTCGGCCTCTTATTACGAGTCCGGAATCGGCAGGGGAATGGGCTTCAGGGATTCCAATCAGGATCTTCTCGGCTTCGTTCACCTTATTCCCGAACGAGCAAGAGAGCGTATAATCGATATCGCTTCAACTCAGTTCCGGAACGGAAGCGCATATCATCAGTATCAGCCGCTTACCAAACGCGGCAATTCCGATATCGGTTCCGGTTTCAATGATGACCCGCTGTGGCTTATAGCAGGCGTATCGGCTTACGTCCGCGAGACCGGAGATATATCGATCCTTAAAGAGAATGTACCTTACGATAATGATATGAGTGTTGCCACAACACTTATGGAGCACCTTAAGAGATCGTTTGATTTCACTGTTAACAACAAGGGACCTCACGGTCTTCCTCTCATCGGACGTGCCGACTGGAATGACTGCCTTAACTTAAACTGTTTCTCTGAGCATCCGGGTGAATCCTTCCAGTGTTTCGGTCCTTCCGAAGGCCCTGTGGCAGAGTCCGTATTCATTGCGGGTATGTTTGTCAAGTATGGTGAGGAATATGCTCAGCTTGCCGAACTGCTCGGAGATGATGCCGAAGCAAAAAGAGCCCGTAAGGAAGTTAAGATAATGTATGATGCTGTTCTCAAGGACGGCTGGGACGGCGACTGGTTCGTCCGTGCATATGACGCGTACAGCAACAAGATCGGATCAAAGGAATGCGAAGAAGGTAAGATATTCATCGAGTCAAATGGCTTCTGTTCACTGGCTGGCATCGGTGTTAAGGAAGGCCTTGCAAAGAAGGCACTCGACTCGGTTAAGGAGCATCTTGACTGCGAATACGGAGTAATGATCTTACAGCCCGCTTATACGGTATATCACTTAGAGCTTGGCGAGATCACCTCATATCCGCCCGGGTACAAGGAGAACGCAGGTATCTTCTGCCACAACAATCCATGGGTATCAATCGCTGAAACCGTTATCGGACGCGGCGACCGCGCATTCGAAATATACAAGAAAACCTGCCCCGCTTATACAGAGGAAATATCCGAGATACATAAGACAGAACCCTATGTATACTGTCAGATGGTAGCAGGTGCCGATGCATACATTCCCGGCGAGGGTAAGAACAGCTGGCTTACCGGAACGGCCGCATGGACCTTCTGCAACATCTCACAGTACATACTCGGTGTCTACCCGACCCACAAAGGTCTCCGGGTTGATCCGTGCGTACCTCACGGGTTCGGTGATTTCAAGATCACACGTAAGTTCCGCGGTGCAACATATACCATTAATGTTAAGAATCCGTCAGATGTAGAAAAGGGTGTTAAGGCCATGACGGTTGACGGTAAGAAAGTATCAGGAAACGTTATCCCTTACGAAGAAGGCAAGAAGGAATATGCTGTTGAGATCGTGATGGGCTGAACAGTTACAAAATATGGTAAAGCAAATGAGCCGGGAGATATATCTCCCGGCTCATTCATCCGACTTATATCAGATCACCTTCCTACAAGCTCCATATCCTTTCGTACGCTATCCGGAACTTCATTCCTTATAAATCCAAAGAAGCTGCAATCTCCGTCTAAGACGTAAGACTCATCATTCCGGTTAAGGAAATATACCTGAACTTCATATTCATCGTCAAACGTTCTTCCGCCATCCCATCTGTAGCTTCCGTGACCGATCGGACAGATTGCGGAAAGCACGGTTTCAAGCTCATCCTCATTGGAAACAGGCGAGTATCTTTTTCTGACAATGAACTGCCCGGCTTCCTCCTCGGAAAGATACGGTACTCCAATTTCCTTTGCATATTCATCCTGCTCATCCTGATGATAATTTATAATCTCAACTGAAGAAATATCATCAATCGAAACAGCCGCCGGATAATAACCCTTATTTTCAAGATACTGCATGCAGCCGGTCATATCCGGATACAAAGCTATCCCCTCTGTCTTAAAATACCTGTAAGCCCTGACACCCATATCTCTTCCTCCGGTGCCGCCTCCGATACAGAATTCAACATATCCTGACGAAAGTTCATCAAGCCTTCTGCTGTAACTGTAGTTTTCCATATCGGTCCTGTACAGTCTTATGATATCCTTAACCTCATCGGGAGAAAGCCTGAAGCTTTCAACACCGTTCGAATATGTGGCATTAAGCTCATAAGATGCAGTGCTGTCTATTGCTCTCTCTACATCATAATTGTATATTCCGTAATATCCCTTAACGAATTCCCTCGTCGACATTATCCTGTCAACAAGCTCCGATGCGGCCTCATCCTTTACCGGTACGTATATCTGCCTTGTCACAAGACTGCCGTTCTTCATCCTGTAGAACACGGTTGCCGGTGAAAACTGCGAATCAGGATCATATATATAAGCGTCCTTTCCTACAGTCTTGATAAGCTCGTCATATCTGCGTATCGACATTCTGTGAAGCTCACAGACATCAGCAACATCAGAGATAAACATGTTTCTCAGATAGAACTCCTCGCTCGAAACATTGTTGAAATCCTGATCGAGATATCCGTACAGATCTTCGTATCCCTCCGGTGCAAAAACAACCGATTCCACACGTTCCTCCGAAGGCACATATCTGTCGATCCTCAGCCAGTCCTGCTTAAATCCGAAGAACAGGAGCATTGCGCACACCGTACAGATGAACCAGTGTGATTTTCTGTAAAGGGCAGCCTTGATATCCAGTTCAAAGATTGCCTGCATGATCGCACATGCGACCGATGAAGCTATAAAGCATACCAGCACTATGAGCAGCATGTCGACCAAGCGAAGATCCCTGCTTCTGTTAAGAACTTCCGCAACTATGGCTGCCGTCATGGCAGTTACCGGTATGACTATCAGCAGCTTGATCGTATCGGATGTAGGCTTAAACGCAAGTGTCTTTCCTGCCGCTTCGCCGGGGCGCCTCAAATACAGTATATATGAAACGCACAGCAGTACCGCATCCAGAATGATCAGCGCGATCAGATACTTAACTCCGTTATCCCGATAGATCCCGTCATTCAGAATGTAGTATATAAGACCATATGGGGACAGCTTGGGGATCAGATATCCGCTGAGTGAGTATTCGTAAACAAAAAACATACTCCTGAGCCAGCTGAGCAGGCCTCTTATAACCAGTTCATACACCGAAAGTACGATAAATGCGCATACGCCTGCAAAAGCTGTTCCGGTGAGCATCATGGCAAACATGAACAGATGATACACACCAAGGAAATAAACCAGCATATAACAGAAGGACAGCAGCGCTTCATCCATGCCGTACACACTTCCGAAGCCTGCAGCATTCAGTATTGCCATGCTAATCAGAGTACCGAAGATATACGGTCCGGCATAAATAAGGATACCGCTTATCCAAATGGTCGAGAATCTGTTGCCTCTCTTCTGCGGTACACTCTCATAAAAATCAAGCTTGACCCTGTCATTGAGGTACGAGTAGCCTCCGAAAGCAGTAATGACCGCAATGATAGTCGTGAGCATGATCTTAAATCCCGATGCACCCATAAATGCGATCGCGTAATTCCTTGCATCCTGAAGCATCATTTTCTCAGCGAGGCTGCCGTAGTCGGCTATGTACCTTGTCTCATCAAAGGACATAAGTATAACAAGAAATACAACACAGCTAAAAAGGATAAGAAGAAAAATGGACACACACCACTGCCACACTCTTCTCTTATTATTCTCTATCAGATCAACCCAGGATGAGCTTCTTAATGTCATATCCTGCCACCTCCGTTTCACTTATAAATATCTCCTCAAGTGACAGAGGAAGCACTTCCCGGAATACGGTAGCAACTCCGTCAAAGGCCTTCTCTATCTCCTCTCTTGTTCCCCTTATCGTGTATACATGAAGTGATCCGCTCCTGTCATCCTTCACGACATCGAGCCCTTCACTTATCTTCTTTTCTTCATCATCAGAAGAGAAAACACACTGTACACGCTGTATGTTAAGCTTCATATCCTCAAGATCCTTGCTAAGCAGAACACCGCCCCTGTGCAGCAGTCCGACATGATCACAGATATCCTCAAGCTCCCTTAAGTTATGGGATGCTATAACCGGTGTCAGGCCCCTCTCATCCATTTCACGCGCAAAGATACTCTTAACACTCTGACGCATGACCGGATCCAGTCCGTCAAAAGACTCATCGCACAGAAGGTATTTCGTTCCGGAACATATTCCGAGCAGCAGGGCAAGCTGACGCTTCATTCCCTTGGAATAGGTATTTATCTTTCTGTCCGGCTCCAGAGCAAAGGTTTTAAGAAATTCAGCGAATTTCACCTTGTCAAAATCCGTGTACTGATTGGCAAGATATGCTTCCATATCCAAAGGTGTGGCGTTTGCAAAAAAGTACGGTGTATCGGACACAAAGAAAATCCTGCTCTTTGCTTTGGGGTTATCATATACCTTAAGATCATCTATTGTGATCTCTCCTTCATCCTGCCTCAGTATTCCCGCAACCATCCTGAGAAGCGTACTCTTTCCGGCACCGTTTGTTCCGAGAAGTCCAAACACATTTCCTTCCTCGATTTCCATACTCACACGGTTTACAGCCGTTATTTCATCAAAATCCTTTGACACCTTTTCAATCTTTATCAAGGCTGTTCACCTCCATTCCCCTTAATGTCCTGTTCATTGTTGTCTCCCTCTTTTTCAAGATCATTATTTACGGATCCCGGACTGCTGTATGCTTTTATATGTCCCTCCGATCGGTCATAACCCCTTAAATGTCCTTCCCCGCTGTCATACTCTCTTATGTGACCGATTATTTCATCAACAGTCACTCCCGCCTTACGTGCCGAATCACATACCTCATCGAGCCTTCCGAATACTTCCCTGCGATATTCCTGTTTAAGCCCTTCCGTATCCGATACAAAATTCCCCCGGCCCTTTACCGTATATATGTAGCCGGTTCTCTCCAGCTCACCGTATGCCCTCTGGATCGTATTTGGATTGATCGACAGCTCCATGGCAAGAGTCCTTACACTGGGCATCTTTTCATCACTCTTTAACGCCCCGTTCAGTATCAGCAGCCGGAACTTGTCATAGACCTGTTCATATATAGGCCTTGAATCCTTGTAATCAATCAGGATCACCTCAATTCCCCCTTTCTTTTGTTCTGCGTACCGCTTCCGCTCCGGCATAAGGTCAGCTTTCCAACCTTATACCGTTTCACGTTCATTCTGCGCAAAATAATGTAGTATAGAGTGGGATTAATTTAAATACGATGTAGTGCCGCGCATCATGAACTACACGAAAGCAATTTTATTTATGTGTACTAATCTTGTTAGTACACTTAATATACATCAGTGTTAAGGTTCTGTCAATAATATTTTGCAGCTTACAGCTTTATTTTTCCTGACTATATTTCCCGATATCCGATCTGTAGTAATCAAGAAGCAGTCCAACAACCTCACTGTAGCTTGCCATTCCCGATTCCACTCCGTTTATCTTAAGAGTACTGTCAGTAAAAGTATTGCTGGCCTTCCTGACTTTCTCTGTTTCAAGTACTGCCTTTTTTTCCACTTCGTCCCATGCTTCAGAAGTCAGGAAAACATTGTCACTCTTTGCAAGCTCAGACAGCTTCTCATGTGATCTGTATACAGCTTCATCATTTCCAATCGACTTAAGAAAATCACGCTCCAGGTAATTGTATACAGACAGATACCCACTATACTTAAAGAAAGGATCCTCCGACCCCACACACGCAAGGTAAGCGATAAAATTAGCTTCATCTTCATATATGAAACCCTTCGTATGTGCCAGCTCATGACACATCGTTGCCGGTTTGTTTACTATATACATAACATCATTGTAATTGGCCTCCATTGAAAACGGGAAATAATAGCCCTCCATATACTGCTGACTGAAGAAATTGCTCGCACTCAGTGCCTTGGGTGTTGAATAATATCCTGACAGCTGCGGGTAACTGTTTCCAAGGCGCTGCATACACCTGACAGCCTCTTCACTGATGCTTTTGCCGTAAACAAGCTGTCCCCTTTCATCCCGATCCAATTCTTCCGATAGTCGGTTTGCCTCAGACACGACCATATCTCTGAGATCTGCCAGCTCCTTTACGGTATACTGATTTTTTCCGGTATGATGTGCATCCAGATATTTGTCCCTGAATGATGAACAGTGGTAAAGTATAAAGCAGTTTAGAGTCATAACGAGCGATTCTACAGCGACTATAATGACTATAACTTTCATGAATCTACCGTAAAAGTGCCTGAAGCCTTTACCTCTTTTCAACAAATAGAAAATGACCGCAAACAGACTGAATACTGCTGTACATATAAGCAGTACCGCCGCAATTGCGATCATTATCTCTCCTACCGAACGTTCGGTAAGTTCTGTAAAGAGTCCGTACACAGGTCCCCATAACGGGAATATACTATCAACATACCAATCACAGAAGCCCTCACTGTTCCATGCAAGTATATTGAGCACAACCGTGATCCCGAGTAAAACGGACACTGATACTGTTATTCTTTTTTTCATGTTACACTCCGGAAAATATCAGTGTATATCTATCCAACAGGCGGGATGAACCGATATATCACTTAACTGTGTCATCCTGTCACTGTTCGATGCAATATACTCCTTCACCTCCTCATCCTTTAACATGAACATCTTGTCCACTACATCCGGACTCACGTATTCAACTCTGTAGTCAGGTTCATTTTCCCTGATCTCCTTGGTTGAGACTATCCTGACACGTTCAAATATATTAAACGCGGAATTCATGAATGTACTGTTAAGACGTTCCCTCACCGGGCTTGTCTCCCATAATACTACTTCATCAGCTCTCTCATCACCAACACCGTAATTGCTGATGCATAATACCCTGTTATCCTTCCTGTCAAGGACTATCCACTCGGTGTTTCCCTTGTATTTCCCGTATGTAACTATATCTCCTACATTTGCTTTACGAAGAGCCGACATTTCATCCCGAAATCTGAAGGACGGAATGATAAAGGTGGTGGTCGCAAGTGCTGCGACCATAACCGAAAATGTAGAAGCAACTATTACCTTGTTCCTTACGGCTTTCGGGTTCTTAGCCTGTTGTTTTTGCTCTTCCTTTGCTCCGCTCACCGAAGCTTCGATATCGGATAATTTCTCTTTATCCTTTTTATCTAAATCCTCGGTTTTTTTTTCTTTGGATTTTTTTTTAAAAAACCCTTTTACCGGTTTTTCTTCTTCCTTCTCTTCTTCAACAGCCTGGCGTTCCTTCTCCTTCTGTCTGTATGCCTCACGCTGCTCTTCATTCCAGACATTCGGTGAAGATGCTGCTGTCTCGGTTCTGTAAGCTACATTCCCAAACGTAGCTATCGGCTGTTTGAATTCCCTGCCATTGCCCCTGTCATCCTCTCTATTCACCTGCATTTCAGGAACTGAAGCAGGTGAAGGCGTGGCTGTTTGCATAGCTGTTTCCGGTGCAGGACCGGATGCAGGGGCTGCCTGCTTCCTTACTACCTTCTTAACTACCTTCTTTGCAGGTGCTTTTGTAGATGCCGGTGTTTCTATCGGAGCCGCTGCCACTGCCGGGGCTGCTACAACTACCGGTTCCGGGACTGCTTCCGGTTCCGGTGTAAATACCGCTGCCGGGGCTGCCTGCTTCCTTACCACCTTCTTAACTACTTTCTTTGCAGGTGCTTTTACAGGTGCAGGTTTTTCTATCAGGACTTCCGACATTACCGGAGTTGCAGGCATTACCGGGACTTCCGACATTACCGGTCCGGTCTCTGCTTCCGGTTCCGGTGTAAATACCGGTAACGGTTCTGCCTTCT
>JAEEHY010000144.1 GCA_016281085.1 Lachnospiraceae bacterium | reverse complement strand
GGCGACAGGGGCTACGGCAGAGGTTGTGGAGGTTGGATATTTCGGAGCAGGGCAGTTCATTCCGTGTGATGAGCTTTCGGCCGGGATGGTAGGTTATATAACCGCAAGCATTAAAAATGTCAGGGATACGGCGGTCGGTGATACCATAACCAACGCCGCTGCGCCCTGTGATGAGGCTCTTCCCGGTTACAAGAAGGTGCTTTCCATGGTTTACTGCGGGATGTATCCCGCTGACGGAGCGAAGTATCCGGATCTTCGTGACGCTCTTGAGAAGCTGCAGCTTAATGATGCTTCTCTCAATTACGAGCCTGAGACATCCATAGCCCTTGGTTTTGGCTTCCGATGCGGGTTTCTGGGTCTTCTGCATCTTGAGGTGGTACAGGAGAGGCTGGAAAGAGAATATAACCTCGATCTTGTTACTACGGCGCCGGGTGTTATCTACAAAGTGCATAAGCTGAACGGTGAACTTATTGAACTGACCAATCCCTCCAATCTTCCGGATCCTGCCGAAATAGATTATATGGAGGAGCCGATAGTTAATTCGGAAATAATGGTGACCAAGGATTTCGTGGGTCCGATAATGGAACTGTGTCAGGAAAGAAGAGGCAGGTATATCAGTATGGAGTATATGGAGGAAACGAGGGCTCTTCTGAAATACGAATTGCCGTTAAATGAGATAATATACGATTTTTTTGATGCTTTAAAGTCAAGATCCCGGGGATACGCATCATTCGATTATGAAATGAAGGGATACGAAAAGGCGGATCTTGTAAAGCTGGATATCCTTATAAATAAAGAAGAGGTTGATGCCTTGAGCTTCATCGTTCATGCCGACAGTGCCTACGAGAGGGGACGCAGGATGTGCGAGCGTCTTAAAGAAGAAATTCCACGGCATCTGTTTGAGATACCGATCCAGGCTGCCATAGGAAGCAAGATAATTGCCAGGGAGACGGTCAAGGCAATGCGAAAGGATGTTCTTGCCAAGTGTTACGGCGGTGATATTACCCGTAAGAAAAAGCTGCTTGAAAAACAGAAAGAGGGTAAGAAGAGGATGCGTCAGATAGGTAATGTTGAAATACCTCAAAAGGCATTTATGAGCGTTCTCAAACTGGATGAGGATAAGTGATTTGTGTGCCTGAAACAGCGCATATACAAGATATTGTATGGAATTTTTTCGGTAATTAAAATTATTCAATAAAATGCAAAAAAATTTGTGTTTTTACTTTACATAACTGTGTTATGTATATATAATTATTTTTACTTTATTAAATGTATGAAAACTTCGAAGTTTACAAATTATTATTGTTCAGTATTGAAAGGAGATACTATTATGAAGAAGATGGAAATGAGGAAAATGATCAAGGCTATTGTTTCAGGTGTGGCAGTAGCAGTTGCAGGTTTGTTTATTGCGGCATCACCGGTTAAGGCAGATGTTATTTCGGAGGCACAGGCCGGATATGAGAAAGGAATGGCATATCTTATTTCCACACAGGTAGATCCTGCTAATTCGGCAGTTATTAAGGAAGCACAGTCAGGATATGAGAGAGGAATAGCTTATCTTCAGTCAATACAGGCATCAACTGTAGCTGCTGCAATTGAGACAGACAGGCAGGCACAGGCAGGTTATGATGCAGGAATGGCATATCTTCAGGCAATTGAGCAGGCTACGGCCGCTGCAGCAGCTGAGAGAGACCGTCAGGCTCTTGACGGACTTGTAAAGGGTCAGGCATATCTTCAGTCCATTAAGGAATCGACGGCTGCAGCCGCAGCTGCAAGAGACAAAGAGGTAATGGAAGGCCTTAAGCGTGAGAAGGCTTATCTTGAGGCCATTGCCGATGCTACCGCCAAGGCTGCTAAGGACAGAGATGCCAAGGCGCTCGACGGTGCGTTGAGAGGGATTGCTTATCTTGAGAAGGTTAATCCCTCATTAGTTCCGAAGGCTCAGGCAGATGTCAAGAGAGGTATGGAGTACCTCTATTCCATAAATCAGGCTACGGCTACGGCCAATTATAACGGCCTGGTTGCATTCGAGAAGGATGCCGCAAGAGAAATGGCATACCTTGATTCGATCAACAGGGCTACAGCAGCTGCATTTGCCGAGGTAGAGCGCCAGGCTAATTCAGGTGCTGAGAGAGGCCTTAAGTATCTTGACTCCATCAACAGGAGTACCGCTGCTTCAATGGCCAACACAAAGGCTCAGGCACAGAGCGGTTTCCAGAGAGGATGGGTATATCTGCAGGCTATCCATGCATCGGTAGGTGCACCCTAAGCTTTTAAGGAATTAGTAAAAGATATATTATGTAAGTTTTTTGATCAGTCTGTAAGTAAATGATTTTTTGAAATTTTATTTGATTTTGATTTTGGTTTCATTTTAGTATCAGTATCAGTACAGCAATAAAGTTAAGTGTTTATATAGTAATATTTAAATAATTAATCCGGATTAATTAATGCATCTACTTGGCGTATATATACACATACCTTTTTGTAAGAGGAAATGTAATTATTGTGATTTCCTGTCCGTGAACGCAGATGAGGGTGTAAAGAATGCTTATGTAGAGGCACTTGTACAAGAGATCAAGAATTGGAAAGATAAATACAGGTATGGGGACAGGGAGTATTCGGTGCAGACGATATATATCGGTGGCGGAACTCCAAGTGTTCTCATGCCTTTGTATGTCCAAAATATCCTTGTTACAGTGAAAAATGAATTCAACCTTACATCAGGTTCCATGCCGGATATTGAGGTGACGATCGAAGTCAATCCCGGAACCGTTGATAAGGAAAAGCTTAAGATATACAGAGAAGCGGGGATCAACAGACTGAGTATCGGTCTTCAGTCGGCTAATGACAATGAATTAAAGTTACTTGGCCGCATTCACAGCTTTGATGATTTCATCCGTACATATGAAGCGGCGAGGGAATGCGGGTTCGATAATATTAGCGTAGATGTGATGACTGCGATACCGGGGCAGACCATGAGCTCGCTTAAGCATACTCTGGATGTGGTCTGCGGCCTTAAGCCTGAGCATATATCGGCCTACAGCCTGATCCTGGAAGAAGGGACACCGTTTTATGAGAAATATCCTGATAAAGAGTGTCTTTTCAGCGAGGATGAGGAAAGGGAAATGTACCGTTACACCGTAGATTTCCTTAAGGAGCATGATTATAACAGATATGAAATTTCCAATTTTTCCCTGAAGGGATTTGAAAGCAGACACAATACATCTTATTGGAAACGTATCGATTATATCGGCTTCGGGGCGGGTGCTTCGTCGCTGATTAACGGGATAAGGTACAGGAATACGGCTGATATTGGCAGATATATGGACTTTCCAGTATCGGATAAGTATTTTGACGAATATACTGAGCTTAACAGGCAGGATATTATCGAGGAGTTCATGTTCCTCGGACTGAGAATGAGCGAGGGTGTATCCGAATATGAATTTATGAAACAGTTCGGGATTGAATTGTTTCAGAT
>JAEEHY010000143.1 GCA_016281085.1 Lachnospiraceae bacterium | reverse complement strand
TACGGAAGGGCTTGTTGCCAGCTGTGCCTGATATCCCGCTATCGCAGCCCTGGTATCTTCCACGGCCCGAGCCGCATTGTTGCACATCTCAACCGCATTGTCATATTCGAGCTTGCTGGAACCTACGAGGTTCACGCTCTGCAGAGCCTTAAACGCCTTATCGGCTCTGTCTTCCACGATATACGTTGACTCACAGTCCTTAACAAAGCTGTTAGCGCTGCTTAATTCCTGCTGTTTCTGTTCAACCTTGCCTTTTGCCGCAAGTAAAGCAGTTGCTGCATTAAAGTAGTCCGAAGATGCCGTATCGCCTGATGCAACAAAAGCATCAACCCTGGCCTGTATATCCGCAAGTTCCGCCCTGGCAGCTGCGAGTTCGGCAGTCGCATTTGACTGTGCTGTCCTTGCCTGATTGAGATACTCGACCGTACAAGGTAATGCATCAGCCTTTACAACCTTTGGTGCCGCCAGACCCATTACGGCTGCCGCACAAATAGTCATTGCCCTTATTAAATATTTCTTTGTCATATACTCTTCCCCTTTCTTCATGACATGATCGCATCTTTAAATGATGTCATAGATGTGCTGATTTGTGCATCAACTTACTGTTTAAACGAAATCTTTTCGTTTAATATAGTATAACAAATATTTCGGTAAAGTCATCAATAAATTTACATAAAACTGCAATTTTTTCAAAAATTAACATAATTGTAACTATTCATCCGCCTCGGGAAAAGGTACTCCGAAATGTTCATACGCGGTTTTTGTTGCCACCCTTCCCCTTGGTGTTCTGTTAATGAAGCCGTTCATGATTAAATAGGGCTCATAAACATCCTCGATCGTTCCGGAATCCTCACCTATCGCGGCAGCTATCGTATCAAGCCCGACCGGTCCACCGTCAAATTTATTTATCATGGTAAGGATCAGATTCTGATCCACATGATCGAGTCCCATCCTGTCAACATCCATGAGATCCAGAGCTTCCTTTGCCACCTCCAAGGTGATCTCCCCGTTATGTCGCACCTGGGCAAAGTCACGCACCCGCTTCAAAAGCCTGTTGGCAAGTCTGGGGGTTCCCCTGCTCCTTTTGGCCATTTCCATGGCTCCCTTCTCATCCACCCTTACATTCAGTATATCGGAGGAATGCATTATTATCGTCCTCAGTTCCTCATTTGTATAGAATTCAAGCCTATGTATGACTCCGAATCTGTCCCTGAGCGGAGCGGTAAGAAGACCGGCTCTTGTTGTGGCTCCTACAAGAGTGAACTTGGGAAGGTCTATCCTTATCGATTTGGCGGAAGCGCCTTTACCGATCATTATATCTATTGCATAATCCTCCATGGCCGGATACAGCACCTCTTCAACCTGCCGGTTCAGACGATGTATCTCATCAACGAACAATACGTCTCCCTCCTTAAGATTATTAAGTATCGCAGCCATATCCCCCGGCTTCTCGATAGCCGGACCCGATGTTGTCTTGATATTAACTCCCATTTCATTCGCTATGATACATGCAAGCGTTGTCTTTCCAAGCCCCGGAGGCCCGTAGAACAATACGTGGTCCAGCGGATCGTTCCGCTGCTTTGCAGCCTCTATATATATCTTAAGCGTATCCTTTGCCTTCTTCTGGCCTATATAATCCTTAAGGTACTGCGGACGCAGTGACCCCTCTATCTTGACATCTTCCTCGGTAAGCCTTGTTTCAATACTTCTTTTTTCCATGTTCCCCTTATTCCTTATCCTTTATACAAGCATCTTAAATGCCAACTTGATTATCGTTTCCGTATCGGCATCGTCATCCGCACCGCATCCCTTAACGGCACGCAGAGCATCAGTATTGCTGTACCCAAGCGCCGTCAGTGCTTCTATTGCTTCAGCCCTTGCCGAACCCGGTTCCATGGATGAAGGGGCGATGTTGTTCACCGAATAGTTGTTAAGCATATCCCTGACACTCACCTTATCCTTTAAGTCGATTATCAGCCTCTGGGCTGTTTTGGCACCTATTCCGGGAGCCTTGGAAAGTGTCTTGGAATCACCCGACATTATTGCAAACCTCAGATCATCTGTACTCATTGCGGCCAGTAATCCCAGTGCTCCCTTGGGGCCAATACCGTTAACCTGGATAAGCAGCTTAAACAGCTCAAGACTGTCTGCCGTATTGAAGCCGTACAGCTGCATTGCATCCTCTCTTACGGAAAGATAGGTATAGACCTTAATGTCACTTCCCAAAGAACCCACTGTTTCGATCTGGCTGAGAGGCATGTTTACATTAAATCCTATACCGTTAACATCAACAAGAATACGATCCTCATATATTGCTTCGACCGTTCCCTTAAGCAATCCTATCATTATACTCTCTCCTTATTATCATTATTCCCCTTAGGCATTTCAAAAAACGTTCCTGTCCGTTGTAATATCATTGCGGCAAGTACTCCGGTCAGGATACCGCACAGCATGCCGGAAACCGTAAGCAGCGGAAAATAAAAAACCGGATTAAATCCGGACAGCATCACCTGAGCCGCTATCAGCTGACCTATATTGTGAAATGTACCGCCTGCGGCACTTACTCCGGTTATTGTAAAAAGGCCGGCATGTTTAAGACATATCATAACCAGAAGACTGAGAAGTCCTCCGGCCAGTCCGTAAACTATCGAGTACAGGCTTCCAAACATAAAACCGACAAGAAGAACCCTTGAGATCATAACAAAAAATGCAGAGCCCCTGCCTGATGTATAAAGTACGGTCAGCGTAACCACGTTGGCTATTCCTAGCTTAACACCGGGTATCCCTATAAGATGAAGCGGCAGGAGCATCTCCAGATAACCTGCAACACATGCCAGCCCCGTCATACATGCAAGATACGCGATCCTTCCCGACAGGCTCATTTCATCTAGTGACTGCATCATAATCAAGCTTTTCCTTCCCATCAATACGTAAGATAACCCTGTTCGGAAGACATACGACCGACTGACCTGCCCTGCTTATGCTTCCCTGATGTATACAGAGCCTGTCCGGACATGATGCCCCGGACATCTTAACCCGGCCGTCCGAAATACTCATTTCATTGATCCCGCCGTTGTATCCCCTTATTTCTACTTCCATATCAGTATCAAGAGGATATTCACCGGTCAGTTGTCCGTCCACATATACAGACACCTTATCCCCATGCTGCGTGACCATGAAAAGGTAAATTGTAAACAATGCCGAAAAAACAGACAATACAACAATCAGTATAATATCGTTTCTGTTTAAATATTTTCGCATGAAACAATCCTAACATATCCGAACATTTGTTTCAAGTGCAAAATAAGAAATCACCCTGCACACGCAGGATGACTTCTTCCGACTTCTTCCGTTAAGACTCATATATGAGTTCTTACTGTTCGTTTATGTAGTTGACTAGTCCTTCAGCCCTTATTATCTTCTGCATAAACTCAGGGAAGGGCTGTCCCTTATACTCTTCATTCTTGGTACGGTTGTAGATAGTACCGCTGTCAAAATCTATCTCCACTTCATCCCTGTCGTCTATCCTCTCCGAAGCTTCCTTACACTCAATGATCGGAAGGCCGATATTTATGGCGTTTCTGAAAAATATCCTTGCGAAAGTCTCAGCGATAACGCAGCTTATACCCGAAACCTTAATTACAAGAGGCGCATGCTCCCTTGAAGAACCGCAGCCGAAATTCTTCCCGGCCACCATAATGTCTCCCTTTTTTATCTT